>CALISO010000146.1 GCA_938041445.1 uncultured Saprospiraceae bacterium | reverse complement strand
TCTACTGACTACAAAGCAACTCCATACACATCAGGGAATTTTGTGGGTTCAGTATCCAAGGGAGCACCGGTCAACTTCTATGATGTCCAGATGAATCCTCATGGCAATGGCACTCACACTGAATGTCTCGGACACATTACCAATGCTCAAGAATCTATCAATGACAAGCTCAAGCAATTTCACTTTATCGCTGGTGTTTTATCAATCCATATAACGAAGTTGAAAGATGGAGACCGAGTGCTTGAGAGAAAACATTTCGAGGATGGATTTGTGAAACTTGGCTACGACCAATCACGACCTGAAGCAATAATGATTCGGACAATGCCTAATGGAACAGATAAGCTGACAATAGACTACTCTGATACTAATCCACCTTACTTGGCACCTGAAGCGATGACATACTTAGTAGAGATGGGAGTTAACCACATTCTCTTAGATCTTCCTTCTGTTGATAGAGAATATGATGAAGGAAAGTTAGTCTGTCATCATATCTTTTGGAATGTAAAAGGACACGATGCAAACTCTGAATCAAGACATCACAATACAATCACGGAGATGATCTACATCCCTGATGAAGTAACTGACGGTCTCTATCTTCTCAATTTGCAGATTCCCTCCTTGCCACTCGATGCAGCTCCTAGCAAACCCGTAATTTACACTCTCAATCCTCAATAATGAAAAGTAACGTACTCAAGGATAAGGCACAACCTCTCGGTCACTATCCACATGTGAAGCGAGTAGGCGACTTCATCTACGTATCAGGAACGAGTAGTAGACGACCAGACAATACTCACATAGGTGCAACCAAAAATGCAGATGGCAATTGGACTTTAGACATCAAGTTGCAAACTGAAGCAGTAATTAATAATATCATTGCCCTGCTCTCCTCAATGGACGCAGGAAAGGATGACATTATTGATATCACAACCTTCTTAGTTGATATGAAAGATTTCAAAGGATACAATTCAGTATATGGTACCTTCTTCGATCATACAGGTCCTACTCGTACGACAGTAGCTGTCCATCAATTACCGCACCCTAATCTACTCATAGAGATTAAGGCGGTGGCATATAAACCCCTAGTGGATTAAGTCTAAGTTTTTAACCAACACAAACTCAGAAACTACCAATAATGCAAACCATCCACAACTACATCAACGGAACTGAAGTACCTCCACAATCTAGCAACTACATCGATCTCTATGAGCCAGCAAGTGGTAAGATTTATGGACAAGTACCCGACTCTGATGCATCAGATGTAGATATAGCATATACTGCTGCTGCAAATGCATTTCCAACTTGGTCAGCCCTGTCTATAGATGACAGAAGTCGTTATCTCACTCGTATCGCAGATTTGATTGAAGAAAAATTAGATGAACTGGCTGCTGCAGAATCGAAGGATAATGGGAAGCCTCTTTGGCTTGCGAAAATGGTCGATATCAGGAGAGCATCTGACAACTTTAGGTTTTTTGCACAAGCAATTACACAGTTCAGTTCAGAAGCTCATGCAATGACGAATGCGATCAATTATACACTTCGCCAACCGCTAGGAGTAGTCGCTACAATCTCTCCATGGAATCTTCCTCTTTATTTATTTACATGGAAGATTGCCCCAGCTTTGGCTGCTGGTAATACTGTCATTGCCAAACCATCTGAAGTGACTCCAATGACTGCCTATCTCTTGAGTGACATTTGCCAACAGGCAGGACTACCTCCAGGAGTTCTCAATATCATCCACGGAGATGGTATCAAGGTCGGTGCCGAATTGACTAAGCATCCTAAGATCAAAGCGATCTCATTTACTGGCAGTACAAGAGTGGGAGGTGAGATAGCAAGAGTTGCCGCACCGATGTTCAAAAAGCTCTCGCTTGAAATGGGAGGAAAAAATCCAAATATCATCTTCGCTGATTGCAACTATGATCAGATGTTGAAGACGACAGTCAACTCTTCATTTTCTAATCAAGGGCAAATCTGTCTTTGTGGTTCAAGAATATTTGTTGAGTCTAGCATCTATAATAAATTCAAAGCTGACTTTATCGAGAAAGCTAAATCACTAACGGTCGGACATCCAAATGAAGCAAGCACTAAAGTTGGTGCTATCGTATCAAAACCTCACTACGAAAAAATCCTTGCCTGTATCGAAATCGCAAAATCAGAAGGTGGCACCATTCTACTTGGTGGAGAAGCACTCCATCCTAAGGGATATGAAGACGGTTACTACATAGCCCCAACTATTATTGAAGGTTTATCTAATAGGTGTAGAACAAATCAAGAAGAAATCTTTGGGCCTGTTGTAACAATTATGCCATTTAACAGCGATCAAGAGGTTCTTGATATGGCTAACGATATTAATTATGGCCTATCTGCTACAATCTGGACAGAAAATCTTACTAGAGCTCACAAGATGGCAAAAGAAATAGAAGCTGGAATCGTTTGGGTCAATACTTGGCTTCAAAGAGATCTGCGTACACCATTTGGTGGAGTTAAGCACTCAGGCGTCGGAAGAGAAGGAGGGTTTGAAGCACTAAGATTTTTTACCGAGCCGAAGAATGTTTGTGTGAGATATTGAGATCACATCAGCACTCCATTTTCTGGCTTGATACTTTCTGGTAAATTATCCTCGCCTAGCATATCTCTAAGATCAATTTCAATCGTCCGACAAAGAGCTGTCATCGGTACATCATTAATTGTGTTTTCAAAGGGGTCCTCACTACTATCACCTATCACCTCCATTGTGTAGAATACCCACGCTAGAATTACAAAAATCGGAACTGTCATCCAGATATAATTATGACCCATTGCTTCAAAAGAGGTAACCAATCCAAAAGGAAGCAATAGAATAAAAATCCAAACAAAGACCATACTAAAAAATGAATATTGTCTTGGTAGTGGCGTCTTTTTTATCCGCTCACATTTTCCCTGAAGGTTATAGAATTCTTCAAGAACCCGCATCATCTCCATATGACGAAAATCTTCTATAAGCCCCTTTTCGTAGATGACATTAAGTGTATCACCTTGGTTTCTAATGATCTGGGTAGCGATGTTGACCTTATTCTTTATCACCGATATCTCGTCGGTATCTGATAAGAATGGAGCAACGTCTGAAATCCATTCTTCTCCTCCAGGTATACCCTTGTAAAACGGCATTTTTCGACCTCTCTTTGTTCCTGTCAGGCTGAATGATGTAGGCATCCGTAACTGTAATCTAAGAGCATTAATATAGGCAAGATGTCTGTAGATCAGTGTTTTTTGAAAACTTCTGATTTCACTTTCGGTAGTGATCGCATCCGTGTGTATCTCCGAGACAAAACTCAATACTTGATTACCCCAAGTCCGACTATAATTAATAATCCCACCCCATATTTTACGTGCTTCCCAGAAACGATCATAGGACTGATTATTCTTAAATCCAAGATAAAATGCTACAGCGATACCTAAGGTGCCCAATGGTAAGTAAGGAATACTAAACTTAATCCCTTCATGTTGAAAGTGATGATATGCATATACAGACACTGAGCCGTAAAAAAGGAAAAATAACAGCCGCTTCCAAGAAAACTGAAAAATGATCTTGAATGAAATGTTTCTATATATATACATTGAGAGTTTATTTGAATCCTCAAATATAATGTTTTCATAATGGCGCAATTAAGTGTTCAATTGCTACTTAGATTTTGGTAAGTTTACCAGTCCGATCAATAACTATAAAGCTCGTTTTATGAAATATCAAGCTACTTTCGACAAAGAATACCAGATTCTCAATCCTGAACAGCGACAAGCTGTAGACACCACAGAAGGACCAGTGATGGTTGTTGCAGGGCCAGGTACTGGTAAGACTCAGATTCTAGCTCTCCGAATCTGCAATATCCTTAAGCAGACTGATAGTCAAGCATACAATATCCTGTGTCTGACATTTACTGAACAAGGTGCCTTGGAGATGAAGAAACGATTGATGAAGTTTATGGGGTCAGATGCATATAAGGTACATATCCATACCTACCACTCATTTGCCCGCAAGGTAATTGCAGAGAATCCCGACTACTTTGATAATTACCAACTCGATGCAATCTCTGACCTAGAAGTGGCACAACTCCTTAAAGAAATTATAGATGAGATAGATTATGACAATCCACTATTTCAGGTCAGTGAATATGTGAAATATAATGTAGCGAGAAGTCTCAAGTCTCTCTACAGTACGATGAAGCAAGAACATTGGTCACCCGACTATCTCAAACAAAGAATCAAAGAACGACTAGAGTTTCATAAACACAATGACCCCGCATTTATCTATACGACTAACAGTAAAAAATTCGGGTTCTCTAAAGGTGATTTTAAAGAGAAAGACTATCAAAAAATCCTAAAACAGTACGACCGATCAATTGCGGCAATCGACACCTTTGATACTTATAACAAGAAGATGAAAGAGGGTAATCGATACGACTTTAACGATATGATCGATTGGACGATCGACGCCTTGGAGTCCAATGATGATATCCGACTAGATTATCAAGAACAATATCACTATATCCTAGCCGATGAATTCCAAGACAGTAATGGATCACAGATGAGGATCTTATCCCTCTTGGTACAAGACGTTGAACAACCCAATCTTTTTGTCGTAGGTGATGATGATCAGAGTATCTATAGATTTCAAGGAGCTAATCTTGAAAATCTCGCTGACTACCAGAAAGGATTTAGCCCTGAGCTCATCGTCTTGCTTAACAACTATAGGTCAAGTAGTCAGATCGTAGAATCCTCTAAGAGTGTGATTGACTTCAATATGGGTAGACTCTCTAAGCGTCTTGGTTTTGATAAAAACTTCACTGCACAGGGCAAACATAAAGATGTAAATATTGCACCACAATTATTGCAATTTGAAAATGTCATTGCTGAAGAAGCCTATATCTACAATTACATCAAGCAAGCTCATAAGGCTGGAAGAAACCTTTCAGAAATAGCCGTTCTATTCAAAAAGCATAAGATTGCAGTAGAGCTAATCAAAGTATTAACCAAAGATAATATCCCAGTCAATGTTAAACGTAAAGTCGATGTATTGAAGGTGCCCTACATCGTAAATATTATCAATGTCCTAGAACTGCTCGCCAAGCTTCATAAGGGAGATTATAGGGTTGATCAATTGATCCCTGACTTCTTCAATCTCCCGGCATTTGACATCAGATTTAGTGATGTTTATAAAATAGGCAGATATCTCAAAGAAGCCAATGCTGATGTTTTCAAAGCAAGGAAAGAAGGAGACACTGATCTGAAAATCGTGACTTGGATGGACGTCGCATTTGACAAAGATCTCCTATCTAAAGCAATAGATGAGGATAGTAATATGCATGAAGCACTACAAGTATTGCAAGATTGGATAAAACTTATCTCAGAGTCAACAGTACAAGTCTTATTTCAGGAGATCCTCGATAAAGGAGGCTTTCTCAGAGATGCCTTGATTGCAAGTGACAATTACTGGAAACTAGAATTGCTCAATACTTTGTTTGACTTTATCAAGGATGAAGCGGCAAAGACTGATCATTATCAACTGATAGACCTTGTCAATCATATAAGATTGATGGAAGAGAATGATATATCTCTCCCCTACCTAGACATCATCTCGGATGCGAATGGTGTACAATTTACAACTTGTCATGGGGCTAAAGGGATGGAGTTTGACACGACAATTATGCTAGGATCTAGCACACATTCTTGGAAAAAAATCGGAGCTAATGGTGCAGTCAAGTTGCCTCCATTAGAAGATGTGCCTATGACTAACAAAGAGGCTGCTGCCTACAAGGATCAACAAAAGCAAATAGATATTGAAGAGTCTAGAAGACTCTACTATGTCTGTATGACCAGGGCAAAGAAAGAACTTATCGTGACCTATGGACTACATAATACGGAGACTTCAAGTAAGCCGACTACGCCAGTACAATTTACAAGTGAGCTGATAGACGCGACCGATGCGGAGATGCAAGAAGTCAAACCAGATCCAGATTTGATTGCTGACTATCAAGCAAAAAGAATGCAACTGCCAAAAATCCAAAAGCTCCATTGGATAGATCCCTCTATGATCCATCAGAGACTCGAGAACTATGTGATGAATATCACCCATGTCAACAAGTATCTCCGTTGTCCTGTCACCTTCTACTTTGAAGTCATCCTACACATTCCGAGTGCTAGGACTGATAGTATGGGATATGGTAATGCGATTCACTTCGCCCTAGAGAAGCACTTGATGAATCAAATCAAAGAAGGAAGTCGCTTACTACCATTAGAAGAGTTGTATAAACAATATGAGACTGGCCTCAATAAATTCAGCTCTCACTTCCAGGCTAAAGAAATGGAAAATTATCTGAGGTATGGAAAAGAAAATCTAGAACGTTACTACAACGTCTACAAGGCAGAATGGTCGCGGCCAAAGACTATGCAATTCGAACAGCAAATAAAGAATGTCGTCATTAACGATGTGCCTATTCAAGGTAATATTGACAGGATTGACTTCTTCGAAGATAGAGTGGAAGTATTCGACTATAAGACAGGATCTGCTAAGCGCAAAAAATATTATACAATGCCTCCAGAAGGTGTCACAGAAGATTATGATCAATGGAGACAGGTGATTGCCTACAACCTTCTCATCAACGCTTCGCCTGATATCAATCTACCGATGACCACAGGATACCTCGACTATGTCAACTCTAAGCCCGATGAGCCACCAGTCAGAATGCCAGTAGAACTCAATCAAGAAAGTCTAGATCACGTCTCTAATGAAATCAAAGAGGTTTATGAAAATATTCTAGCTCACAATTTTGAACCAGGTTGTGGAAAAGAAGATTGTCGGTGGTGCAGTTTTGTGCAAGCGGAGTATAGCTCTGGAGAAGATTAAAATGAGAAACAAGATCTCGATACAAAGTACGCTAAGACTATAAAGGATACACTTTTCTTTTTTTGTATCACAGAAGTTTTCTGGACACCTCCATACAACCATAATTATGGCTGAAACTTGTAGTACTAAATTGTATCGTTACACTATCTTAGAAATCTAAATCCTATTCTATGAGTGGAAGACACTTGATATGTATTGTGAGTCTTTTATTGCTGATTAGCTGTAAATCAAAGGTGGCTTATAATCATCCGTTGACTTCCTCAGCGGACCAACAGACAGTAGCAGAAAGTAATGTGGTAGACACAATAAGGTTAGCATCTTATAACATCGCGATGTATGGCGATAATAGTGACGAAGTTCAAACTAGATTATCGGCATCCAGCCTCGATAATCAATATCAAAACATTGCCTCAGTTATCAAGATTGTAAAACCTGACATCCTTGTCCTGATGGAAATGGATTATCATCCACACAACAAAATTCTACAACTCTTCCACGATAATTATTTGGCGAAGGCTATCGATGAATATGACCTTATAGATTATCCACACCTCTATCAAATTCAAAGTAATACTGGACTTCAATCCTCGGTAGATATTGATGAAGATGGAGAAATTAGTCTTCCGAATGATGCCTATGGATATGGAAAGTATGAAGGGCAATATGCCTCAGCTATTCTGTCTAAATACCCAATTGACTTAAAATCAAAAAGATCATTTCAGCAACTACTATGGCGTGATATGCCAGATGCATTATTACCTGTCAATTCCGACGGCACTTCATATTACAGACCTGAGGTTTTAGATGTATTTAGACTATCATCAAAGAATCATATGGATGTGCCAATTAAGGTCAGTGCTGATCAGACTATCCACGCATTGATTTCTCATCCTACACCTCCGGTCTTTGATGGACCAGAAGACAAAAACGGTAAGCGCAATCACGATGAAATAAAACTATGGGCAGATTACTTGTCAGGTGCTGACTATCTCACTGATGATAACGGAGTGCAAGGTGGCTTATCAAGGGATAAGTCTTTTGTTGTGTTTGGAGATCTCAATGCGGATCCGGTCGATGGTGACAGTTATCTAGGAGCGATGAATCAATTGTTAGAACATCCAAGGATAAATCAGGAAGTAGCACTTGGGTCCAAGATACCATCCAGCAATGGTGGCAAATCAAACAATCAAAGGTCAGGACACGTTGGAGACCCAGCCTATGACACTTCCTTCTTTGGGTTGCGCATAGATTATGTCCTTCCTTCTGCAGATATCGATGTTGTGGATTCGGGAGTTTTTTGGCCAGACCAAGAAGAGAAGTATGTTGACCACATTGCTAATAAAGCTGCATCTGATCACCTTCTAGTTTGGGTAGATTTATTAGTAGAAAAAGACACTACAATAGAGTGAGTTAGGATCTAGGCTTAGATTTAGCTTACAGATTACCCAATCTCCACCATCATCGGACTGTGATCAGAAAGACCTTCTTCTCTCCACTCATGAAGGTAGTAGCAGGACTTGACGATGGGTAGCACTTCTCCTGAAATGTAGGTGTGATCATAGCGGTAGCCATTACCTTGATGACTGTACCAGCTGTATTCTTTCACATTGCCGTGGAGGTGTCTGAAAGCATCTACCATTCCTTCTTTTTCCAACTTCCTGAGATCGTCGGTGTACCAGAAACTGTCGCCTTTTTGGTCAATGCCATTCTTACCAGTATTATAGTCACCTGCGATGATAAGTGGTGTATCAGTCATTGCTTCTTCGTTGAGAATATCGAAGAGTTTGTGCTTTTTCTTGTGAGGAAGGTAGACACCGATCACGTCAAATATCCCAAAACTAGCTTTCACAAGATTGGCATCGTAGTCCATTTTACGTAAGTGATAGGTTGTGCTGCTGCATGGAAGTGTACTCAAGATAATGACACTGTTGACATCTGTGTCTGCATGAGTGACGAATTGATAGCGATAACCAAGATCCATCAATGTATTGCGAATCGATCCACCGTGCTTATTATTGCGATATTCTGATAGAATGACAATCTGTGGTTTGACACTTGCAATCTTGCGGATAATTCCCAGTGTACGAGTACCTCCACCTTGTCTGATATTCCAACTGAGGATGGAGATCATCTATGACGCTTTCTTCGCTTGCTCGATACTTGCCTTAAGTGCATCCATAATATCGACTACTGGTTTTTCGTCTTCTGATTCTGAAATTTGTACAATCTCTTTGCCGTCTACCTTTGTCTGGACAAGCTCTTCTAAGGCTTCCTTATATCTGTCGGTAAAGTCTACCTCGTCGAATGTCTTAGTGAGCGAAGACACTAAAGTCTCGGCTAACTGCAACTGAGCCTCATCAACCTCAGTATTTCCTAGGTCCGGGACTTTCTCGATGTCGCGGAGCTCTTCTGGATATCTCAGTTTGTAGAGGATAAGTCCTTTGCCATGTGGTGTAATCATACAGACATCTTCTCTATCTCTCAGGATAATCCGACCTATCCCTGCCTTACCAGTCTTGATAAGAGTCTGGCTGAAGAGAGAAAAAGTCTTCTGTGCTACTTCACCTTGAGGACCAACATAGTAGACCGCTTCGTATCGACTTGGATGGACGTCTGCCACATCGACAAAGGCTTCGATATCGATGGCCTTGTTACTCTTGAGCTTTATGTTTTCTAGTTCGTCTTTGGAGAGGACTACATACTGGTCTGGTTGATACTCGTAGCCTTTGACAATCTCTCCGTATGGCACTTCCTTCTCACAATCAGCACAGACTTTCTTATAATTGATCCGACCATTGTCCTCACCATGCAATTGCTTGAATGAGATATTGCTCTTAGACTCAACTGCACTAAACAGTTGTATAGGAATATTGACGAGCGAAAATCGAATGTGTCCTTTCCAGATACTTCTCATAATAATAGATTTTTCTAAGATGCTAAGATGACAAAAAAAACCTCACATATCAATGACATGCGAGGTTTTAATGTGTTTAATGTTGTTAGCTTAGTACTAGCTAATTCCAGAGAACCATTTTTGGAATTTCTTTC
>CALISO010000145.1 GCA_938041445.1 uncultured Saprospiraceae bacterium | reverse complement strand
TAACTGTTATCAATATCAATGGTATAGCTCTAATGGCGGAGGTCAATATGAACAAGACGAATCGGGCCAATATCATCAGATCACTTATCCAGATTCAATTACAGCTTCACTTCAAATAAGCAACGAACATAAACAAGCAGTAATAAGACAAAGGAAGCAAGCTACCAAATGGGTTCTAAAAACTTGCGGCCCATCATTTTCTGCAATTGGTATATTTGGTCAAGAGATATATGTAAATCCTGAGAATGAGATGATATTTGTTAGGCTTGGACAGAAATGGGATACTTCAAACATGAGTATTTTCACACTTATACAATCTGAATTAAACAAGCATGGAATGTGATATGCAATTTAACTTGATTTTGTAATGTATATATATTCTTAACTTCACCAGATCTTATAAGTATATCTTTCAATACAGTAATTAGAAACTCAAGAAAATGAAAAGTACAATCACATCACTAATAGTCACACTACTCCTCACTTCATGTAACTCTGTAGACACTAAAGCCCCAGAAGTAAAGCCAGCCGAAAGTGCAACTGACTCAGAAACAACCAATGCCAATCTAGTCAAGATCGATACTGACGAAGCACTTATAGCCACCGCTCTCATGTCAGCACCAGAAGGAAGTCGAGCAGAAAGCAAGGTGATCGGATACAATATGAAAGGAGAGTTTGTCACTTTGAAAGAAGGAACGAATGAGTTTATCTGTTTGGCAGATGATCCAAAGAAGGAAGGATTTAGTGCTGCTTGTTATCACAAAAACCTTGAACCATTTATGGCTCGAGGAAGAGCATTAAAAGCAGAAGGAAAGTCTGCAAAGGAGATATTTGATATCCGTGAGGAAGAAGTGAAAGCAGGCACCTTGGATATGGGAGGAACTGGAAACACTTTGCATATCTTATTTGGATCGAGCACTATGTACAATCCTGAAACTGGAAACGTCGATGATGCGATCTATCGGTATGTTGTCTACATGCCTTGGGCTACTGCCGCTTCTACAGGTTTGCCAGAAAGACCTATTGCTGCAAATCATCCATGGATCATGAATCCGGGGACGCATAGAGCGCATATTATGATCTCTCCGATTAATGAGGAGATGTAGGGGTGTTGTTGAAAGGTAACGCATCGCGAAGAGGTCGGAGACCTTTCGCTGAATTACATATTAGCTAAAAAATGAAGTTCATTCTTCTATCTATTATTCTTATCGCTTTGGGAGGATGTGATTCACCTCAAGGCTCTCGGTACAACGACTTAAAGTCTCTTGAATACAAGGATTACATATACAAACAAAAACATTGGTTGTCTCTTAATGAACTTGACACCTTAGGTATCTATACATCGAATGGCGAAATAGTAATACTGAACACCTACACAACAAGTCAAGGAGAAGACATGGAATCTTTCACCCGACTGAAAATGGGCGTAAGTGATGATCTTCTCTTACAAGAATTTTCAATGATTTATAACGTCGACTTAGACTCTGTATTCATGGAATATCTTAGAAACTATGAGTATTCACCCCAAAGGCCTTACTTTAAGGAGTTACTATTTAAAGAAAACTCTACAACACATAAAATATATAGAAGAGTACTTCCTTCCAAAATGATTCTATCACCAAATAGAGAATACTTTTCTACAGAGTTTGGATTACTCAAAAGATACAGAGATGGAGATAGTTTGAGCCTTTTTGACACTGGTAACAAACATGATAATCTAATAATAAATGAAATCAACAAGTTTATCGAAAAGGATAAACACACATATCACAATTCTAAAACCTTAAAGATTCAAAAGCTTACAGATAACACTTTCATTCACACCACATATCTCGATACAGATAACTATGGGAAAGTAGCCTGCAATGGAATGATTGTAATTGATAGTGAAGAAGCTTTAATTATAGATACACCTACAGACGATGAAGTCTCTGAAGAATTAATCAATTGGGTAGAGAAAGAACTTAGGAGTAAAGTCGTAGGAGTCATCGCAACCCACTTTCATGTTGATTGTCTTGGAGGACTTGAAGCATTTCATAAAAGAGGCATCCCTTCTTATGCGAATGAAGAAACCATCTACTTAGCTCAAACTAAGAATTCAACTGTACCACAGAAAGGTTTTGATCAAGTGTTGTTTTCTGAAGTTGGAGATCAGATAGTTGTGAGTAAGTTCTTAGGAGCTGGACATACGGTTGACAATATCGTCTCTTATGTTCAAGATGACAAGGTGTTGTTTGGAGGATGCTTGATTAAGACGATTGGTTCAAGTAAAGGCAACTTGGATGATGCTGATGTTTCTGCTTGGGCCGAATCGGTTAGGAACGTAAAAGAGGCTTTTCCTGGTGTTGAGCTTTTTGTGCCTGGGCATGGCGGGCATGGAGGTGTTGAGTTGTTGGATTATACTATTGAGATGTTTGAGCAGGAAGAGAGCAATCAAATCGATAATCCAGCAATAAATCAAACTGGCTCATCTACTAAATCAGGACAGTCTGACGAAATGGAAATAGTGTCAATAGTTTGTAAAGAACAGGTCTACTGGTCTCTCCAATCCAGAGCGGATTCTCTTACATATTTTATGATGCAAGCTTTAGCTGAATCTGATAGTTCAATGTATTGGAAAGGAAAGTTCTTTTGTGCTTTTCCAAATTCATTCAGAGAGATGGAGGAGCTATTCGGTTTTGTAAACGACGAACCAGCTCCATTATACTATAGTCCTGAAGAAAGATTATTTGAATTTGAGAGAGTGTACAGTAATGAAATAGCTTTCTTTATTACACTCAACAAAAGTATAGCGCCAAAGATATATTACGACAAGTATATCAGCATTAACATCAATGGCAATTGGCAAGCGGACAATATTGGGGATGCCTTTCAATTTCACGACGAGATCCTAAAGAATCCAAATTCTGTTATCCCTGTACTACTTAACTATTCTGATGCCGAGATCAAGAGTGTTTTTACTTTTATTTACGACGGGCCACATCCCGACAATGAATACAACGATCACATTTATCACTCATTAGTGAAGGTCTTAGATAGCAAGAGTGACAGATTATCGATTTTAATGAAGGAATCTTTTGAAGAATTGATGGGGAAAGATCATAGTCATTGAACACGTGCC
>CALISO010000144.1 GCA_938041445.1 uncultured Saprospiraceae bacterium | reverse complement strand
GCACTGAATGCCTTGGTTGTGACTTGGATCATTGCGATGATGTTTGTCATAGTCTGTGCCTTTCTCATCAAGTTGTTTTACCAATGGCCAAAGACCGAATCCTCACCTAAGTTACAATCTACGAAGTCTCTTATCTTCTTGTCGTTTCCATTTTTGATGACACTATTTTTAGTCTTCTTGAATGGATGGGTAGATAAGATGGTGTTGAGATTTTATATAGAGTCTGATGTGCTAGGACAGTACTTTGTGGCATACCGATTGGCAGCGATGATCTTCCTTCCATTGATGGCATTCAACACATTACTAGCACCCAGAATATCGGAAGCTTATCAACTTCAGAAATCCTCAAGTCAATTGAGAACGATCATCTGGGATGTATTAAGATGGGCGATACTATTTGCAAGTATAGGGTTTGTGCTATTTGTTCTCCTCGGCAAGTATCTTCTTGGAATATTCAGCGAACAACACGTATTAATGTATCCAGTCTTGTTGATATTAAGTGTTGGGCAATTAATCAATGTAGCTGCTGGCCCAGTAGGTGTCGTGATGAAGATGACGAAACTACAGAACCTCTATGCCAAGGTGATGTGTGTAAGTGTCTTTGTCAATTTTATTCTAAACATCATTCTAATTCCAAGTTTTGGAGTCTATGGAGCAGCGTTAGCTAGTGCTGTCGGATTGATCTGCATCAATGTCGGTGCTTGGTGGTTATGTAAGCAGAGATTGGGGTTGAGTACTGGGGTGATAGAATAGCGTGTCTTAAGTGATCCTCTTAAAAACCTAGCGTTTTATAAATTTTTGAGTATCAGATTCTCCGTTAGTATCAGATATTTTGAGGAAATAGACCCCAGCACTGTATTCACTTACATCTATGCTGTGAAGATTTTCAATCTGACTAGTATAAAGCATTGATCCTGTCGCTGAAACTAAAATTACAGTGCCACCTTCAGAAGATTGTATATTCAATACCTGACTGACAGGATTGGGTGATATTGAAATTTGCAGATGATCGTCATTAGAACCAATCGAACTTATAGATTCATTATTTCCATTTGGAGATTGGAATGTTAGCTCTTCAAAATCTCCAACTCCATTTGGCAGCCGACCATAAGACTGATTACTATCTAGAGAGGGTAGGGTGATGCTATCAATAATGCCATTTAGGTTGGACTTACTATCTATGAGGGCTAAGAATTCTCCATCCTTATTCAGTTTAAAATTGGTATGAAGTGATCCTTGGTGTCCATCACTATCAGCGTAGATGATAACGTAACTATTTGGAAGTAGGTCATAGTCGGGAAGTTGCCAAAGATTAAGCTTATCCAATTTGTCAGTGAGATAGAGTTCGCCTAGATTGACTACTTCGTCACTGCGATTATAGAGCTCTATCCAATCTGGATATTCTCCAGCTTCATCTTGGATACCTGAAGTATTAGATGACACAACTTCATTGATGACGATACTTGGTGGAGGTGGAGCATTGAGTCGGGTGGCTATACTTTCACAAGTCGGATAGCGAGTGACTCCTGCAATCCCATAGCTAATGGATAAGTGCCAATTGAGATATTGGTCAGTTTGGTTGTCTATAGGAAATACAATTTCGTAAAGGCCTTCATTATTTGCTGTGATTAATGACACACTTGACATACTATTATCAATTGTAGTGTGTATTCTTACTTCATTCTCATCATCTATAAACTTCAATGAAATCGAAAGTGTGATTGTGCTTTCTGTCCTGTCTATCGTATAGTGCTCTACTGCAGGCACAGACTGGTCCTCAGAATCTAGTTGATCAGAAAGAGAGTTGATTCGTTTGCCTACAAACTCCACAAGTCCTTGTTTGGTATGTCCTGGCAAACCATGAGTGTAATTGTTTTTGAAATCATTAACCGTGTAGCCATAGTCTAGGCTAGCGTAGATATCACTTTCTCTATGTGGTATGAGCAAGTCTCTCAGAGCGAAAAATTGACTTTGATAGTCATTGTTTTCCCATTGTTGACTAAGCTCTTCAAGATAGCCTTCAACATTATTTCGATATTTTTGGATAGACATTAATCGATCTATGAGTGGTCTGTCACCTGAGTGATTCTCGATCCAAAAGTCTAGTGAACTCGTAGACCAATCTACACCAAACCAATCGATACCAAATGTATTATCCAAGTCATAAGGTATCATCAAAAACTTCTGAGTACAAGGATCATGATAGAGGTAGAAATTGTTCTTATTAAATAGGTGGCCATCCCAGTTTCCAATAAAGATATCTGTAGCTACAAGTTTCAAATAGGATTGGATATCGAAGATTGACTCTAAGGTGCAAGGTAAATCGTTAGTTGGAGTGTTATTAATAACATCAATAAGATGGGCAAGGTCAGAGTAATCATCTTGCTCTTTATTAGTTTTCAGATCATAAGCACGACGACCTCCATTTTGAAATTGGTAAGCAATTGGGTTATCACTAATGTATGTAAGATCAGCTGGCCATAGACATTTATAAAGATTCCCATTCCAGTCATCAAATCTCTTTTTCAAAAACTCCTCATCTATATGTTCAACATTGAGGTACAATCCTCGATATTCTTCATTGATATAAAGCTTGATATGATTAGTCCGAGAAGCATGCAGTCCTTGGTCTGCCATAACCTGCCAACTGGTTTTTGACCTTGCTATTGTTGGGTCATTATGTTCGCCATTGAGATTGAGTTTTTCTACATCTCGATACTGTCTGCCAGGCTGGAAAGTATTGAATGAAATCTTGAATGAAGGTTTGCTAGATTGCCTACTCGTATTTCCCCTTAGTCTGAATCCGACATTCTCCACGGTATCTGTTATACTTCCTTGAGAGAATATAAATGTTGCGGGGTATTCATCATTCAAGTTAGAATTTTCAGGAGCTAAGATTTTATCTAGATCATCTTGTAAGAGTGTAATATCAATTCTAGTAACAATATCGTCAGCAAATAATACTCCACTAGCTGGGTGATCAAATTGGGAGTAGCCCATTTGAAAAGTTAGTAACAAGAAGAGAGGAAAGCAGAGGTATTTCATCCTAGGGATTTGTTTGCCTTGCTTAAAGGTATGAGTTTATGGTGTTTCATCAAGATTATGTATTGTAGTCTTTCATTTTTTCTTAATAAAAAACGAAACAAGAATGCTAAGGGAGATTTTTGGCTGTTAAGGCAACCAAAACTGTAGCTGTATCTTCTCACTCGATGCTTCTTCCCTTTTGCGTGGGACTCAATATCGTTCGAGCCGCTACCTATCTTTTATAGTATTCAAATCAAGATAATTTGGAATTGAAGTAGCAGTAATTTCTATGTTTAAATTGGATAGTTTGCTATTATAATTTAACCCTCAACATTGCTGTAATCATATTTGCATGCTTTGTGTCCGCAGGCTCAATTTTGATCTTGATATCTTTATAATTTCCACTGAGTTCTACGGCGATGTCTTCAGCTATTCTGAGTTTTTGAACTCTCTTAACCTTCTTCTTTAACCTGCCTTGCATATTGATGCTTTGCTGGATTCTATTGTCTACTCCACCAGAGTTTGTTCTTAAGAATACTACTTTATTTTTGATTTTGATCATGTCTTTTTCTTTTGGCGCAATAACGCTATTATAACTTTACGGTACAACATTATCAATGTATAATTAACACAGGTGATGTTGTTTAGATTACTCAGGGCCTCTAAGTGAATACTATTGCGAGCTTGTTAGACGTATCAATGTGTTAGAGTTATTTTCATAACCCATAGCTACGATTGCTCCTAATATGTAAACAATATCAATATTATTTTTTACACTCAACCCGACATCCTCATTAATCCAATTGTTGCAACTTATGATACCCACAGCCCCCTTACGGCTTTTGATTTCATAGACTGCTCCAAAAGATTTTGATTCAAATGCATATTGAATTTCATCCTTACATGTTAATATGATATTAGTTCGACTATTCAATTGTAAAGTTGCCTCTATGTCATCATCTTTGAGGATGAAATAGATTTTATTATCTCCTTTAGCGATTATGTACTTAGTGTTACAAAGGCTTGAGATAAAACTGAAGTATCGTCTCTTAATAGTAAACCCTCTGGAGCTGCCAAGACTTCTTTCCTGATCATCGAATATTTCATAGGAGCCATACACCTCAGTGGGGTGCTTTTTTATCACATAATTGAAAAACGAAGTTGGCTCATTGAATTTATTCATCCTTTCTACAATATGGCCTATAACCCCAGCACATCCGTACCCAAGTACTTATCTGCCTTGTTATAATACCAAGCTCGCGTCTTTGGCATCTTGACTCCTGATATCGTTTCTTCTCCTGTTAATAGAATATACTCGCCGTCATTATTTTCTTCAACTTTGAAAAACTGATAGACTTCCATCTTGTAGGTAATAGGATCAAAATAGAAATACCAAGTATCCACTCCTACAGCTTGATCGTAATTTACCTTGAGTACCTTGTAAGTCTTCCCTTTAAATTCTCTCTCACTAACTACGGGATCTATAATTGTGCCTGGGTCTTTGAGCTTCATAGGTAATCCATAAAGGTAAGTGTAGTAGTCTCGCCACATCTGAGTTCGATCACAGTTGAGTCTATGAGTCTTTTTGTCTTCGTCACTGATGTCAGTCTCACTATTCAGAGTGTATTGGCAACCTTCGCTATTTATCATTTGGTAAATAGTGATGCTATCTCTGACGGAAGTGATTTCAAAAGACTCAGCAGGGAGATTGATATTAAAATCTGTTACTCTATCGCTTTTACCAGGAGTATTCATTGTTACTCTCAGATCACCTTGAAAGGTTGGCCAATTGCCGTTAGGGTCATGGTAGTTAATCGCTCTGTCTAGCAATTCTGCGCCAGTGATAGACTGACTGACACAGAGTGAAGATAAGAAGCAAAAAAAAAGGATTTGACAGAGTCTCATAATATTTAGTTTTTTAATTCATTTTCCAAAGATAATTTAACCAAGCTTCCCACTAGTCATCATCATATAGATCTATTGAGATATTGAGGGGTAAACTTTTTTTGTTGCTGAAGCCAAAAAGTACACGACATATGAAAATGTGTATAAACAGATAAACTTAATTCAATATTACCTTTGAAGTATTCTAGGCATTAAAAATATGATCAAAGATGAGTAAAACACAGTTTGGAGAACAAGGGTGGACTCCAGAAAGATTGGGTGATTTACAAGGTAGCACCTTTGTTATCACAGGTACCACAAGTGGAACAGGTTATGAAGCAGCAAAGATCTTGCTCTCAAAGGGATCAAAAGTGGTAATGCTTAATCGTAATCCTCAGAAATCGGAGGAGACTACTGCACAGCTAAAACAGGTGTTAGGAAACAACATTGACGTATCCAACATCCAGATGGACTTGTCAGAACAAGCCTCAGTGAAAACTGCAGCGAATGCAGTGCTTAAAGAAGTGCCTCGCATTGATGCCTTGATCTGTAATGCAGCAATTGCTCAAGTACCAAAACAAACCTTGACAGTTGATGGCTACGAAAGCCAACTTGGTGTGAATCACTATGGCAACTTTTTGCTTCAAGCATTGCTCTATCCTCGAATCGAGGAGTCAAAAGGTAGGATTGTTACTGTGGGAAGTATGGGTTATGATATGGGAATAAAAACCATACAGTTTGATGATATGAACTGGGACAAGAATTACAACCCCAATAGTGTCTATAGTCAAAGCAAGTTGGCACAAATGATGACCGCTTATGAATTGCAAGATCGATTGAGTAAGGTAGGGAAGACAAGTGTCAAATCATATGTGTGTCATCCAGGGGCATCTAGGACATCATTAATCAAGACGAGTGGTAGTCTTATGATGAGGTTCATTTGGCAGATAATGAAGTTAACCCCAATGGTCCAATCAGCAGAGAAAGGTGCTTACCCAATGTTGATGTGTGCTACAGAAGCAGATCTTGATCAATCAGGATTTTATGGTCCTACTGGAAAAAACTATTGGACTGGTCCTGTAGGCGAGTGCAAACTGGAACCACATGCAAAAGATAAATCTGTAATGCAAAAGTTATGGGATATATCAGAAAAACAAACAGGAGTTAAGTGGAGACTTTGATTTAAATTGAAATAAAAAGATAATATGGACATTTTAAAAGCCGCAACAGAATGGGCAAAAGCAGAACTAGTTTCTACTCCTTTTTTTATGTTGTTTGGGGTCTTCTTTTTAGTGGCAAGTATTGGATTTTGGCAATTAGGAAAATCTGATATTGCAAGAGCTTATATCATTCCGACAATGATTGCGGGAGCACTATTGTTGACGATCGGTTTAGGATTGTTTTTTACTAATAAATCAAGACTTGCAGCATTTGAATCTGATTATAAGAAAGACTCAATTGCATTTGTAGAATCAGAAATCACACGTGCAGAAGGAACACTAAAGGAATATCAAACAGTTGTGTTCAGAGTAATTCCTTTATTAATTATACTATTTGCACTCGGAGTACTCTTCTTCAATTCTCCTGGATGGCGAGCTAGCTTGATTACTGCAATGGCGATGTTAGTTGTGATATTATTAATTGACGGAACTGCACATGCAAGGATTGATTCTTACCATAAGCAATTGTTGTCAGCAGAAGTGAAGGAAAAATAAACAATCAATATGCAACACTTCAAGACACTATCTGCATATTTCGAATATATGCAACTGCCAAGACCAGAGCATCCGATGTTGAGTGTGCTATCCGCGGAAGGGGAGAGCTTTCTTCCTTGTCCTAAGGATAGCACTCCACCGATAACCACTGATTGTTATTCTATCAGTCTCAAGAAGATTATTAAAGGAAATCTTAATTATGGACGAACTAAATATGACTTTACAAATGGAGCATTGATATTTATCGCACCAGGACAAGTTCTGCAATGGGATAGTAGTGTGATTTTTGAACAGAGAGGTTTTTCAATTAACTTTCAAAAAGACTTTCTTAATGGAACTGAATTAGCTCAACAGATTAAAAGGTATGGGTTTTTTTCTTATTCAGTGAATGAGGCCTTACACTTATCTCCTAAGGAAGAAAAGCAGGTTGAATCTATAGTTAAGAGTATAGAACTGGAGTATCAAAACAATCAAGATCAATTTAGTAAAGACATAATCATTTCACAATTGAGCACATTGCTCAAATATGCTAATCGTTTTTATGAACGGCAGTTTTTAAATCGTAAAGAATTCTCCAACGATTTACGTGAACAATTTAATCAACAGCTTACAAATTATTTTGAATCTGGACAGCTCAAGCAAAAAGGTATTCCAAGTATAGAAGAAATAGCAGAGAAGATGTCAATCTCTCAGCGTTACCTCAGTGACACACTGAAGAAAGAAACAGGGAAAACCACAACTGAGCACTTGCAACTTTATTTGATTGATGAAGCGAAGAATATTTTACTCAAGCCAAATACTAGCATCTCTGAAATCGCTTATGAATTAGGATTTGAATATCCACAATACTTTTCACGAGTATTTAAGAAGAAGGAAGGCTTGAGTCCATCAGAATATAGAGAAAAGTATCGGTTGAATTAATTGGTCCAAGTAGTTTTGATTGATATTAAAACAATATAAAATCAATACCATCTGCTAAGCATCGAAAAGACCAACCCCATTAACCCAATAACGCAAACAACAAAAAATCCTATCTCTAGTTGTCTCGAATATTTGTTCACCCACTTTCTAGGAATAGCAAGAATGAATAAAGGGATAATAGGAATCAAATACCTACCCGATAAACTCAAGACTCTATCATTACCAACTGGACTCCATTGCATATAAATTGATAAGGTAAATCCTCCTAACATTAAGAAAGCTACTAGTGTTACAATCAACCTTTGACGTATCTTAAGACTAGGCTCATTGATAGAGGTGAATAATGTATTGACTAATAATCCAAGAGTAAGTATTAAGATTAAGAAAGAACTCAAATAGTTTTTCTCCCAACCAAACTTACCAATGTAGTGAGCCCATGTTGCTGGTATTGACTCTACATATGAGAGTACAGCAGTTTTAAAAAACTCTATAGGATTGGAAAGAACATAGTTTAGCTGTTTGCTCGGATTGACACCAGGGTTCAGTTGTTGAGAATCTCGATAAGCAATATCATATAAGTCATATGGTATGAATAGGCTGCTACTATACGGGATCCATAAAAGCAATGTTAGGAGGACTACTCCTAGTAGAGTTAACACCATTTCGAGATGATGTTTCCAATGAGATTTAGGAACTGCCAAAACCAGAAGAACAAGTGGAAAGTAAACAACTTTATTGATTGTAATCAAAAAGATCGTTAGCATTAAGAGTCCCCATTCTTGCAATTTCACTTGATGATCAGTCAGAATAGCTCTTAATAATAATGCTATCCACAATAGACATAAACCATGTGAAAAGGTATCTCCAGAAATAGCTGAAGCTAAAGCAATGTGAGAAGGCAAAAGACCGATAAATGCGACTAACATTTTTCCTATAGGGATAACCTTAATTGTAACTGTTATCAAGAATATCCAAGTCAATAAATTAATTAATCGTAGAAGATAAAGCTGAGAGTAGGGACTCAATTTTAGTGGTGCAAGTAGACTCAGAACGATTGTATGTGGGAGGTAGACACTTGGACTGTAGTAGCCTACATTCGCTATGTCAATGTATGAGTGCTTACCTGATTGCAAGGATTTCGACCACTCATAATCTTCTTTGGTAAATGTCGGATTATCAGATTTACGAATGCTATCGAACCTTGATGAAAACACAAATACATTACTATCAATCTCACCTCCTAATCTGTTTCCTGCCAACTGTGTACACATCAAGTTGCCATGAGAGATGTGTGCAATTCGATGTAAGTGGTTGGACTCGTCTGGTGATTGGAAAGGTGGAGTTACCCACAAGACAACCAGTCCAAAGATCAATGCTACAACTGCAAATGCTAGGTGGATTGACAGTGATCGTGATAAGCGATCAGTCTGCATTAGTGGTGCTCTTCTAATTTCATCCCTACCTTTAGCTCTATTGTCAATGAGTTATCTACAGGTGTAATAGGACAGTTGAATTTATCAAGGTAGGCACAGTAAGGATTGTAACATTTGTTGAAGTCGAGAAGCATCTTGTCTCCTTCCGGAATCTTGACATCGAGATAGCGTCCGCCACCATAAGTCGTGTCACCATTAGTCTTATCGTAGAATGGGCAGAAGAGATAGTCGCCATATTCTGGATGGTCAAGCATATCCATATTTTGGTAAAGTGTGAGACTTTGTGGTTTTCCTAAAACTGAAAATGTGATCGTTCCATATTCGCGATATCGAGGAGTTCGATGACCCGAAGTTTTCATCTCAAAGACTTCTGTATCTGGAGTCAGAGTAACATCTGCAATGACTTGGAATGTTGGGTCTATTGGATAAAATGTAAAATCTTTTTCTGTAAACACTTTCTCTTCGAAGACATTGAAGGCTTGGATGTATGTAGCCACTTCACGTTGTTGCCATTCTGTGACATTAGCGTGGTGAGTGAGTGATGATTGAATCTTTGGAGCCTTGGCTACCTCAGTTTTTGTTGATATTGAAGGAGTGTCAGGAGTCTGTACTGCGATTGTAGTTTTCTTGGAACAGGAACACAAGAAAAATATCGTAACAAGTATTGTCGCAATTGAGATATTTCGCATAAGCAAAGATTATGTTATTTTCACTAAAGGTAAAAAATTCAAAGTGATCTTACACTAAGGTTAAATATGAGGGGTAACTTGTCGATTAGAAATCCAGATTAAGAGGCAATTGCCGAAGAAAAAGGTGTGTTCATAATCACCAATCAAGGGCAAATACTTGCAATCTCAAAGAAGACCTTTATTGTGGATCCTCATGAAGGTCCAGACATCTAGCTCAAATACTTAGCTACAATTGGCATCCTTCTTCCCATCCCGAACGACTTGCGACTTACTCTCAATGTAGGGGCGGTTTGGTATCGTTTGAATTCGTTGATATTGACAAGTCTGAGGATACGCTTAACCAATGCCTCGTCGTGACCCATCTCAATAATCTCACTTGGTCCTTTACGATTTTCGATGTATTCAAATAAGATCTCATCAAGAATATCGTAGTCAGGTAGACTGTCACTATCTTTTTGGTTCGGTCTGAGTTCTGCAGATGGAGGTTTAGTGATAGAGTTATTAGGGATGACTTCTCCATCTTTATTGATGTATCTCGCAAGACGGAACACATCAGTCTTGTAAACATCACCGATTACAGAAAGTCCACCACAAAGGTCACCATAAAGTGTGCCGTATCCTACAGCCATTTCTGACTTATTAGAAGTGTTGAGTAGGATGTTTCCAAATTTATTGGAGATTGCCATATTGAGCAAACCTCGAATCCGTGCTTGAATGTTTTCTTCTGTTACATTGAATTCTGTTCCTTCGAATGCAGGCGCTAGTGCAGTCTCAAATGCATCATACATTGGTTTGATTGGGATAATATCATATGGCATTCCGAGATTTTTAGCCAGTTGCTCGGCATCAGCAACAGAGTGATCAGATGAATATTGAGACGGCATCAAGATGCCTCTGACATTTTCACCACCAAGTGCTCGAGCCGCCAATGCAGCGGTCACCGCTGAATCGATTCCACCTGAAAGACCAAGTACAGCAGTCTTGAATCCAAGTTTGCCAAAGTAATCTCTGACACCCATCACGATGGCATCGTGCATCTCGCGAAGGTTATCATCAGTCTGAGCATTGTCTTGATTAGAAGACATTACATCATCAAGATCGATTGTCTCGATCGCTTCTTCAAAGTAAGGAAGCTCCTTATAGATATTACCATTTGCTCCAGCGACAATAGATCCACCATCGAAGAGTATCTCAGTCTGAGCTCCCACATGATTGACATAGAACATTGGAACCTTGTATCTATTGACATTGTCTTTGACTATCTGCTTACGTTCTTCTGCATGCATTACTGTAAATGGTGATGCAGAGACATTGATGATAAAGTCTGGCCCCATTGGAAGCATTTCGTCAAGTGGGCATACTGGGTACAAAGGATTCTCATTCCCGATATTCCAGATGTCCTCACAGACGGTCAGTGCAATCTTCTTTCCCTTGAATTCTACAAGACCAAAGTCATAATTTGGCTCGAAGTAACGATACTCATCAAAGATATCATAGGTCGGGAGTAGTGCCTTGTGATGTACTCTCTGTGTCTCTTTCTGATAGAAGAAGTATGCGGAATTGAATAAGTCCTTGCCCTCCACCTTTGGATTTACAGAAGGGGCTCCCACAATGATACCGATATCCGTGGATAGCGCCTTAAGCTTATCCAAGACTTCATTGGATCTGGCAATGAAGTCTGGAAACTCTAAGAAATCACGAGGTGGATATCCAGTTGTTGCCAACTCTCCGAATATGATGAGATCGCTTCCTTCAGATTTAGCAACAGCGACGGCATCGGCCATCTTCTGATAGTTGACGTCAAAGTTGCCGATGTGATAATTGAGCTGAGCTAGGGTGATGTGCATGTCTACCTATGTTGTTTTTTGTGAGTCAAAGGTAATTCACTCTGAGATAACCTGTCAGAGAAACCTAGATGGATAGAGACAAGAATATAAGTACTCTTGTCTGACTTGATAACTGTCAAGTGATATCAGTTTTAGAATTCGATTTTACTGTAACTTATGAGGAATCATCATCAAGGTATGGCTTCTGCTATGTATCTTTCGTAGTGGTCGGATACATATAACCGTGTCATATATAAAACAAAAGTGAATGTGATATGAAAAAGCTATTAATATTCAGTTTTTTTCAGATGTGGATAGTGATGCTATTTGCACAGGATGTTACTATTTTAACTCAGTCTCAAGTAGATACTTGGGATTCTAGTATCACTGTTATTTCAGGAAATGTTAAGATTACGGGTGACTTTATTACGAATCTTGATGGTTTAAGTGGCTTGACTACAATTCAAGGAAGATTGGACATCGAAAATGCAAATGCATTGATTAATCTTGATGGCTTAATTGGCTTGAAATCTGTGAATAACTTGCTTATAAGAAACAATCAGTTATTGGAAAATATTGATGGACTTAGTGAGTTGTCCGATGTGTCTTCTTACATTATTATTGAAGAGAATCAATCCTTGTTGAATATTGATGGGTTAGTTGGAATTACCACATTGAATGAGAGGTTAAGAATAGATAGTAATGCATCGTTAATAAATCTTGATGGAACAAGTGCAATATCTAAAGCTAGTAATGCTACAATTGAAATCTCGAACAACCCATCATTGCAAAACCTCAATGGACTGATGAGTCTTTCTTCCGATTTCCACTCAATCTTAATCGATAATAATGATGCACTAGAAAATATAGAAGGATTGAGTGGCCTTACAACACTTTTGGGAGGATTAACAATTAAAAACAATGATGAATTACAAAATATAGACGGATTACGAAACTTGACAGACATCCAATATCTAACTTCATTGAGTATTTCGAATAATGCAAAAGTAGAAAATATAGATGCACTGAATGGAATTACCAGAATTATTGGTAGTGTAGGGATTTCAGGAATAGGAATAACTAATATTGATGGCTTTAGAAACTTAAGAGACATTGCAGGTACTTTGTCTATTTTTGAAGTATCAATTACAGAGGTTGATAGTTTAGAAAATTTACAAGAATTATATGGTTCATTAAGGATTGTTAGAAACGAAGAGCTGGTTGATCTGAGTGGGTTGAAGAACCTGAATAATATAATTGGCAAATTAAGTGTATCGTACAATCCTTCATTAACAAATCTAGATGGCTTGAGAGGCTTAAGAGAATTGTCGGGCATGATTGGTATCGAACAAAATCCTGCGCTAGTAGATATAGACGGATTGAGTGGATTGACTGAAGTTGGCGGAGGACAAATTTACTTTATTGCGAATCCTTCTTTGGCTAAATGTTGTGTGCTGCTTCCTATAATGATGAATGCTATGGTACTGCTATCTGGCAATCAATCATCTTGTAATTCTAGTGACGCAATTATTACTTGGTTGTATAAATTTGGAGATAATGTTGAGCTTGTAAGTGAAGCAGAAAATTTTGAAATCTTTGTAACTGATGAAGACTTTGAAGGTGAAATTCAAAGATGGTTAGAAAATCAAGGGAATGCTAGTCTCAACTATTGCGGCACACTCAATTGGACACACAATTACGATTTTGATTATTCTGTCGGCAATCACTTTGTGACCTTCACAGCCATAGCGGATAATGGTCAATCTGTAGAGACCACAGCATTGCTATCCATCCAAGCTTGCCTAGGACAATGGACAAACAATCAAGCTCAAGAACTTATAGTCCAATGCGACCAAGACGGTAACTATATCGATCAGGTAGATCAGTGGCTCTCATCAAATGCAGGACTGACGCTGACTTCTGACTGTGATGAAGTAGAGTGGACTCATGATTGGGAAGGCAGTTATGACACGGGTAATTACTGGGTCACATTTACTGCAAGTGGAGCAACTAGCACTTTTGAATTTTCCCGAGGTGCATTCTTGTCAATCCAACGAGGAGATGCAGCACCTATGATTACTACTGAGCCAAGTGACTTGACACTATTCTCTAACGATCAAGCTTTAGAATCTTCTATCGCTTCTTGGTTACTGAGTAATGGCGGAGCAGAAGCCGTAGACAACTGTGGGATATTTATCTGGAGTAATGACTATGTCGAGAACTACAATCCTGGAGACTATCTCGTCACATTTACAGCTAAGTCAGATAATGGAGCTACCAGTGAGTCGACGGCAATATTGACAATTGAGTTGGTAAGTAGCGTGGAGGAAACGGAAGTAAACAAACTCATCATTGCTCCAATTCCTGTGAATCATATGATTCACATTTCATCAGATGATCACATCAGTCAAGTGAACATCTTTCTTGTAAGTGGGAAGCAAGTGTACAAAAGTGAAGGCATCAATACTAGTCAAACAAGTCTTGATATCTCACACTTACCGAGTGGGGTTTACTTGATCTCAGTTGTATATACGGATGGGCATAGATTAGTACGCAGAATAGTAAAAGATTAAATCGAAAGCCTGCTATGAGCAAAGCATTTCCATCTTAAGATTAGACTTAACTTGGAGTTACTAATTATCTCACATAACTCACCTGCTCTATCTGACCACCACGATTCATATTGAAAATTAAGGTATCAGGAGATAGCTTGACGATTCTTACTTTCTTCTTCTCTCTACCATCTTCTTGAGTAAATAAGTCATCATCAATAAACCAATATTGACCTTTTTCCAACTCACTTCCGTAGTCGACAGTATAGTGTTTGTCTTCTGTAAATGTGAAATCCATTTGGCGATTTATCGGGCGATTATTCGCAACGATGACCCAAGAGTCTTGCTTCCAACTGCCGATAATGTCTGTATCATATGGACTTACAGCTGGTTCGCAATTGATCAAAAGAAGTGAGAGAGTAATGCAGTATATTGAATAGAGAGCCTTCATAGTAGTCGGAGTTATGGGTTTAAGATTCTGTTATTTCATTCCAAACAGCAAGTTCGTTACCAGCAGGATCAGCAAACTGAAATCTCTTGCCGCCAGGGAAGGAAAAAATCGGTATTGTTACCTTTCCACCAGCAGACTCCACTTTAGCTTGAGTCGCTTCTAGGTCATCATGGTAGAGGACAATCAATGGTCCACCTGTCTTGACATCACCATCTACCTGCTCAAAACCACCAGTGAGGCCACTTTCGTTAAACTCGGTGTAGGTCGGCCCATAGTCCTTAAAAGTCCACCCAAAGCAAGTCCCGTAGAACGCTTTCATTTTAGCGATATCATTTGTATATATTTCGATGTAATCGATAGTATTGTTACGGGTCATAGTTGTTGGATATTAAACATGGTATTCTATACTTACGCGAGAATACGTTTATTATTTTTGATTGCACAAATTTAGAAACCAATCTTCCTTCCAGCGGTTATACTTACATAGAAGAAATACCGTGAAAAGACCGCTGAATAACAGAGGTCTAGACAGAAACAATTCTACATGCAAGACACCTACTGGATTCTCAAATATCGAAAGGTCATTCTATGGGCCTATTTGGCACTGACCATCATTGCGTTAATCGCTCTTCTCAAGATTAGATTCGGATTTAGCTTCGAACAGTTCTTTCCTAAAGGCGACCCTGAGTTAGAGTTTTTCAAAGAATTTACTGAAGATTTTGAGACGGATGACAACTTTATGTTGATTGCTGTAGAGTCTGATAAAGGGATATTTACCAAAGAGTATCTTGACGCTGTCAAAGTCTTCTCTGACCAATGTGAAGAATTACCGTATGTATCAAAGGTAGAGTCTTTAGCCTCGATGAAGTTGCCAAGATTTACACCATTTGGGATCAGGTTTGAGCAGTTTCTCCAGAGTCAGCCAGACTCAGTCAGGCTCCAAGATAGCATAGCGATTATGACTACTCCCAAACTCCGCGATAACCTCATTGCCAAAGATGGAAATGCGATGTTAGTCTTACTGAAGTATAAAGACAACCTTGGAATGGTGGAGTCCGCCGAATTGATGGCGGCATTTAATGCGTTATGGAACGAACAGACATTTTTTAAGGATAATCACTTGTTAGGTCGAGCTTACTTCCAAGACGAACTTGCTTCTATGCAGAAACGAGAGATTATCATTTCTGGAGTTGTTTCTATCATACTAGTCAGTATTATTTTCTTCTTACTCTATCGACAAAAGTTGTTGATACTAGTGTCACTGACAACAATTGCACTAGGGATGCTACTCTTTGTTGGGACACTCAGTTTGTTTGGTCGCGAGTTCAATGGTATATCTGCACTTTACCCTGTCTTGATGTTGATCGTGGGGACAAGTGATGTTGTCCACATCGTCTCTAAGTATGTAGACCTTATCATCAATGGAGAGTCTAAGTCTGAGGCTCTCAGAGTAACTGTCAAGGAAATTGGGATGGCGACATTTTTAACTTCTGCGACCACGGCAGCTGGGTTTCTATCATTGATTACTTCTAGGATTGGTCCAATTCAGGATTTTGGGATGAACAGTGCTTTGGGAGTGGTGATGGCATATGGGATTGTAGTGACATTTACGTTGGCGGCTATTTCATTTATTCCCCGTGACGAGATAAGACAGACAAAGTTTCAGGGATTTTGGAATCGAATGATGGAACGTTGCTACATCTTCTCAAGAGATAAGGAGAAAGGGATTGCGATATTTTCAGTTATTCTATTGATTGTATTTGGAGTAGGTATCAGCAAGATATCAACGAATTATGATATTGAAAGCAATCTGCCTCGGGGGGCAAAAGTGACAAAGGACTTTCTATACTTTGAAGATCAATTCAGTGGATTTAGACCCTTCGAATTTGCGATAAGTATTAATAACGGTAAGACAGCTTACAGCCCAGAAGTGGTCAAGGAGGTCAATCGATTTACCCAATATCTTCAGACATATGAGGAAGTCGGAGACATCACATCAATTGTGGATCTCTATCAAGGAATCCAATCCTCAATGTCTCTTGGTCAATCAGAAGCAGGAGAACTACCATCCGATAGTGTCTTAAGAATACTCCAACCAGTGATTGCCAAACTCCCAAATCCAAGCGCATCAATTCTTGTTAATAAAGATTTGACAAAGACAAGAGTGACATCTAAAATTTCAGATTTTGGAGCTGATAATATTGCTGCCATTGGAGAGGAAATTGATCAATGGGTAGAAAGTAATATTGATACAACACTACTAGACATCAGGCGAACAGGTACAGGTGTCATTCTCGATCGCAATGCTGAATACGTCAGAGCAAGTCTACTCCAAGGTATGGGGCTTGCACTCTTGATTGTCATCGTGATTATGACATTGTTATTTAGGGATATCAAGATGCTGGTAGTTTCGCTATTACCTAATGTCTTACCACTATTATTTGCAGCAGCACTACTTGGTTATGCCGGTATTAAGCTTGAAGCGACAATCTCTATCATCTTCACAATCGTCTTTGGAATTGCCGTAGATGATACGATTCACTTCTTGAGTAAGTATAAGATCTCACTTAATAAAGGCCTGACAAAAGAAGAAGCGATCCGAGCGACGTTTATGGATACAGGTAAGGCGATTACTTTTACAACTATCATTTTGTTTTTTGGATTTATGGTCTTGCTCTTCTCCATCCATCCACCAAGTAATGTGATTGGTATCTTGATATCCGTAACTCTGGTCAGTGCCTTACTCGCAGACTTTTTTATTCTACCGATGTTGCTGAGGAGATTGTAGAAGTTTATTCCTTAGCCTAATTTAAGCGTAAACATTTCTCCGTACTACCGAGGTTTAAATTTTAGACTTAAGCTTAGAATTAAATTTATGGAAAGACTTATCGCAGTACCGTCACATCACCACTATACAGTATTACATCACCATCGATAAACTCTATCTCTACAACATAGACGTATACTCCAGGATTGCTTGCTTGATTGTTGAATGTACCATCCCACCCGCAGTTTGGATCATTAAGTTGGCCGTCTATGCAATTGTAGAGTTTGTTGCCCCAGCGATCATAGACTTGGAAAGATTGTACCGATGACACACTTGCAGCTACTCCTTGGACATAGAACACATCATTTTGATTACAAGTAGGGCAGAAGATATTTGGGATAAAGATTTTTCTATCTTTAGTAACTGTGATCGACAAGGTGTCACTCACAGTGCAAAGGTTTTCATCTATAGCTTCTACAATCAGAGATTGAGAACTAATAGGTAGGAAGGTCAAGTTATTGCAATCTATATCACAAGTAAAGTCGGTACTAGCTGTATAGTCAGTATTAAGAACGTTAGTAATTGGAGTAATTTCTAATTGATCGCCAAGACTGAGTGTCACATCTTCTCCAATATCAAGTGTTATCTCATCTGGCAACACAAGCGAAAAATCTTCCGAGTAAGAACAGCCAAAGGTGTCTACAATCGTAATTGTATAATCTTCAGGTGAAAGAATAGTCTCATCAAAGTTCGGAATCAATTCTCCATCTATAAACACATCGAAGGGTTCATAGGCATTCTGAACATCACCTAATAGAACTGACCCACTTTCTGAGTCATAGCAATCTGGTTGAATGAGAAATACTTCTGCTTCGATTCCTTGGTCGGGAACTAACTCCAAGGTAATTGTAACAATGCTATCACATCCAAAGGTTGTCAGAAGGTTGGAGACATAGTCACCTGGTACGCCTACATCTTGACCTTCTATGAGAGTCGTAGTGCCTTCACAGATCATAACAGTTTCATTATAAAATTTCGGTTGTACGAAAATAACCTTTGTATTAGAAAACACCCTACACTTACTATTGGAGAGTTGTCCTGGATCATTCGCCAGTAGATATCGGTAATAGTAGAACCCACCACTCACATCAGTATGTGTATAACTAGGACCATTTTCTCCTACAAGGTCAACCCACGTGACTCCTTCATCAAAACTTTGTTGCCATTGATATTGGGGATTATCATATTGATCACCGATAATTGTTGCATCGATAGTAATCGGATCACCATCTTCGCAGATATTAGCAATTTCATCTGGTAGAATTTGTGCTTCTGGTCCACAAGGCCTGAAGGTGATATTGTCTAGTGCAAGGTCATTGCCAAATCCTCCTGGAGCATTATTCCTGAGCGATAGTGTAATCGATGTTTCTCCAGGTTCAGTGTCAAATGAGAATCCAAAAGTCTCCCATTCATTTGTTTCAGTCAGAAAGCCTGTTTCAAAAAACAACTCATCATTGATAAAAAACGAAACATTAGGATCAAGTTGGTCGCATCCAGACCCATCTCTTAAGAGGTTAAGAATGTCTGCTGAAAACACATATCCCGTATTGTCACACAGTCCATCAACAGTCTCAATGTAAAAGATGCCCGGATCATAGCTTGCGTTGACTATCATCATATAGCCATTGGGGTCATTGCTATTATCTTCTGTATCAAGCCAACAGTCAAAGTTGTCTCCCCATTGACTAAGGTCATTAGTTATTGTATAGAACCCATCAAATGGTGGGACATTTGTGGTGTATATATATCCTGGCGCAATATTAGGATCTGTTGAGAGGATATTCGCAGTACCAGTACCGAAGTCACCATCTGTAAAGATGTTAGCTCCGATGTTACCGTCACATTGCGAGTGTGCTTGCACTGAAGCCATTAGCCATAGCAGCAAGTAGAGGAAGATATTATGATAAGTAGTAACTGACACTTTGGGTAAATGCGATTCTAGGATATATTTAAAGGTAGGATACTTTTGGTATAAACCAATCACCTAATTATTTTGAATAATCGACAACACCTGATCAGAGACTAGTACCATATATAAAACAAAGCAAAGAATTGCAATAATGATAATAAGTCTGATATTGGATTGATTGACAAATTTCGACCTGAGGGCTCGGTCTGTAGGAGTTGGACTATAAGACTTAAAGCTTCCTCTGATATTGTCTTTGGAGTTTTCTACAGTTTTGTCTTTTCCATCTTGCTCATAACGAGACAAGCGTTCGTTCAATGCTTCCTTCTCTGCGTCGTAGAACCGAGTCTTGTAGTCGAAGGTCCGATGTTTTCTCTTGTATTTTAAATTTAGCATTGTCGGTAGCGTAGTTTCTTTTGACCAATTTAATCAAAAAGGCGGAAGTCCGCTTGATCATTCTCTATTTAGATGCAAATAAGAATGAATCTGACCGATACTTCCGCTTTTCTATGATCACGTATTGTCCTTTACCTTTTTACTATTGCTTTACAACAGTAATTGGTTTAGTTTGCTGTTGACTAGGTGCTTTGATATTGATGAGATACATCCCATCTTGTTCGATTCTTTGTCCATTTATCTGATAGGCATTGGCACCTTTGGACAAGTCTATTGATTGTCGAAAGACTACTTTACCAACCATATTGATCACCTCAATTATACCAGTTTCTGCCACTTCAGAGTGAAGGTAGATGTTGAGTTCGTCAGAGAATGGATTAGGATATACATCAAACTCTGAGTCGATAGTAGATCGATATCTGACTCTGTTTTCACTTGTGCTGACATCCGATGCTTCATCATAGACTCCTACATCTTCAATGTCTATATGCGCTGTCAAGTCACCTTTCATCACAGCGAAAAAGTCATTATTAGAGACTGACGAATCAAATTCCTCAAGATAGATCATTGGCATTGTTTCACCAGTCATCAGATAGTGACTAACGTTGAATGTTCTCCATGGCTTCTCGATATGTGGTGGATATTCATCAAATCTTAGCACATACATCAGATCATAAAAGTCTGTAGCATCCACTTCGCCGTCTTCATTAATATCAGCCGCAAGCAAGGCAAATTTGTCAGTTATGACATATTCTCCCCAGATGTGCTGTGAGAGAATTTCTACATCTCTAGTTGTAATCAGATTTGGGTCATATGTATTGATTTCTGGTTCGATGATATAGTCATCCATCAATTCCATATGAGAGATTGAGTACTCTCCTTGGATGTCAAGATCTGTTATTGTCTCTTCATGTCCGACCAGAGTATCGACGATATTATTGGTCAATGTGTCTATGTTGATGACGTAATTATATGTGTCATCATCGAGGAGTATCGAGTCTATGACCGTTTCTACAAATGTGGTATCTACAGTCAATATTCCAAATGTATCGATGTCCGAAGTCTTGATTTTGACCTGAGCAAATTCATCCATCGACCCTGAGAAAGACGTTAGTCTACCACTCACAGTATAGTCGTGATTTTCATTAGCTGATAGAGTGCCGTAACAACCAGGAATATCCAATGAGTTGTTCTGAATGTCCAATGTCACAATGCAATATGATTGATTGCCCAATTGATCCGTAACATACATATTCAGTATGTTCTCCCCAACATCTGCACAGGTAAACATCTGATGCGTATTTGTCACATCTGGCGAAAACGAAAACTGTAAGTTACCACTAGCACAAGTATTAGTACTGCCAACATTGAAGTCTTCAGCCCAGATTTCTACCTTTCCATCATCGATAACTCCATCGCCATTAGTGTCAACACCACACAGTGTTGTTGCAATCTTAGAGATACAGTAGGGTAGCGGTGCTGAAGTATCATCAACAACGATCGTCTGATATACGAACTTCTTAAGGCTGCAACTATAGTCCACTACATAGGAAAATGTATGTGTGCCTATTGGGTATGTTCCACTCGCATTTGAACCGTCTTCATCAGCAAATGGAGAGTTATGTGTAAATGAAAAATCACCGCCACAGCTTGATGGGGGAAGCGATATCTCACTAATGTCTATAAATGCATCAACGCAGTTATGTGTACCTACAAAGATTGTGTCAAGTGCATCGTATTGAGGTGGAGTATCTTCTGAGACTTTAATGATTTGATTGAAGATATATTCTCCTGTACCTAGATCTTGGTTGTACGTACACCAATCAATGATTGTCCAAGTTCTTTTGATCTTAGTGCATTGAGGGCCAAAAATAAATTCTGTGTCTTCATAGTTGACTCCTATTAAGGCACAAGGGTTAGTATTGATATAAGATGGATATCCAGTCACATTTGGAGAGTAATCAGGATTGCAACCTTCTACAGAAATACCGCTTTCTGGCCAAGTGACATCTAGTTCTTGTCCAGCAGGGCCAGTCACTGTGATGAGTTGTGTACAAGTGTAAACATTCAAGTATTCATCTTCTACTGTCCAAGTTCGTTTGATTGTTCCGATATTACAACCATTGAGAAAGTACTCTACAGTTGGCTCGCCAGCATCATAGATGACATAATTAGTATAGTATTGAGCATTGCCATAAATGGAAAGATCATTTAAGTTATCCTTGCAATCTAGCGTCACATTATCTGGGCAAGTTAGCCAGAAGGACACATCTTCGTCTCCAGCATGGAGTGAAGACAAATAGCAGATAGCAATAAAGAGGCTGAGGAGTAAAGTTGTAGGTTTCATAGTGTCGAGATATATTATTCAGAAGACTAATATATAAAACACCAAGCACAACTAGTGTTATTACCTATAGGACTATGAGATTTTTAGGGGTATACACCTAGAATTAGTAACATAATCACACATCTTTCAACTCTTAATCATAAAACTGCGACCTTATAGGTGACAGATCAATTACTGATCTGCAGCTTTACAGAGCGAAGGGATATATTTAAATGCAGACTCCATTCCTAATCTGCCCGCTTGTCTCATATCAGCACAAGCCTCAGAATATTGCTTTTTAGTAGAGTAGATGCTTGACCTATTGAAGTATGCTTCAGCATGATCTGGCTTGTTTTTAATCTGTAAATCCAGATCAGTAAGTGCTTCTGCCCACATCTCTTTTTGCATATAGAGAATTCCTCTTTTGTAGATGTATTCTGATGTTGGTCCCTCAGCTGTGATTAGATTAGAATAGTCGCTGATCATCCGATCTTGATTATTCATCTTACTACTGATGTACAAGCAATTTTTGAGAGCTGGCAAATATGATGGATCAATGCTCACCACTTTATCATAGTATTGCTGTGCTTCATTAAACTGTTCTAGTTTAAGGTGTGCAGTCGCTAGCATATAATATTGATCTCTACTCCCATTATTTTGAGTTAGATATTGCTGCATTTCGGGGATAAATGTGGCATAATTCTCTGTCTTGTAAAGCGCTAGAGCCTTAGTGTAGGCAGCTGTTGCATCAGTTGGATTTGTCTCTAGATATCTGTCATAAGCCATTGCTGATGCTTCATATTCTTCAAGTTTATAATGACAAAGTGCCTTGTTTTTCCATAGATTTTCAGACTTGTATCCATTTGCAAGAGCCATATCCATATCCTCTATTGCCTTGTTATAGTCATCTGCTAGGATAAGTAAGTAACCACGATAATAATAAGCTTTTTCCAAGGTGTCATCTAATTCAATAGCCTTGGTGTAACTGATTGTAGCTTGAGTATTGAGGTCACTTTTCATTTCAGCATAACCTCTATAATAATATGCATCAGCATTATCTGGTGTGGACTTGATATAGTTAGAGAGATCTTTAATGGCAGCAAGGTTCTTACCTTCTTGGATATAAGTCAGACCTCGTTGATAGATCGCTTTATAAAACTTTCCATCAAGGTTAATCGCCTTAGTAAGGGCATCAATCGCCTGAGCCTTATTGCCGTTACCTAATGCTTCAACGGCGAGATTATATTGTTCAATAGCCTGTATCTGATCAGAAGACTGAGCAGTGACTACTACTATACTACAAAATATTGCTGTGATTGTGCAGAGGATTGCTTTCATCAAATAGTGGTTTGAAATGTTGAAAAAAGGCTCTCATTGGTTGGAAACAAAGGGATAACGAGTCTCGATTCCGCTTTCTTATAATCGTCTTGTTAAATTATTTTTTGCAAGATACCCAACCCTTCATCATCGAGTGAGGGTCTATGTATGTGTATGTCTATTATAATCAGTAGGCAATTATCTTGAGCAACAATTGAAAACACACGATATTTTTACCATTATGAAAAAGATATTTTTACCATTTATAGCATTGCTTTCTTTTGCTATGACATTTACTTCTTGTCTTCAAGACAAATGTGATGCCACTACAGAATTTGTCCGGTATGATCCAGTATATCTAACGCTGAGTCAGATCAGGTCAACTGTTTCTCTCGAAGCACCGAGAGCATTGGAAGAGCCAGGGCGGTTATACCTCTATGATGACTATCTATTTATCAACGAGCAGGGTCATGGTATTCACATTTATGACAACTCTGACCCATCTAATCCGGTAGATATAGGTTTTTATCCTATCGCGGGTAACTTTGATTTATCAATCAAAGATGACATTCTTTATGCTGACAATGTCCTCGATATTATCTCCATTGACATCAGCAACATCGAGTCTCCATCTATTGTCCATAGAGAAGAGAATGCCTTTGAAAAATACGACTGGAATGGCACATATTTATCTTACTATAACAAGACTGATATTGTTGAGGTACTAGATTGTAATGATGATGCATTTGGCTCTGAGACCTTCTGGAGAGGAGATGTGCTATTTGCAAATGAAACTGCGGTATTTGACGCAGATGTCATATCTGCGGGATCAGAAGGATCTAATGTTGGGACAGGTGGATCTACCGCAAGATTTACAATCGTAGGGGACTATCTATACAATGTTGATCAATCTAATCTCATGACTTGGTCTATCGGCAATGGCTTCTCTCGAGTTAATACTCAAAATATTGGTTGGGGTATCGAGACGATATTTCCATATGAATCCAATCTCTTCATTGGATCAGAGACAGGTATGCATATCTATGATAATTCCAATCCTGAGTTGCTTGTTCATCTTTCTACATTCCAACACGCAAGAGCTTGTGACCCTGTTGTCGTAGAGGGGAACACTGCATATGTAACATTGCGCAATGGATCAGCATGTGAATCATTTATAAATCAACTTGATGTGATCGATATCACTAGTCTGACGAATCCTACTCTGATCAAGACTTATCCAATGAGCAATCCTCATGGCTTATCGGTCAGAGACAACACATTGTTTATATGTGAGGGAGATTTTGGACTTAAGATATTTGATGCAAGTGATTCAGAGAAAATTGATCGTAATCTATTAGCTGACGTCTCGTCTATCAAGTCAACAGATGTCATCGCCTTACCAGATAATCGTTTACTTGTTATTGGTTCAGAAGGGTTTTACCAGTATGACGTCACCAATGTCGAGAGCCCTGAATTATTAAGCCTCATCCTAGTAGAGAATCAATAATTGATAACTTAGTAAAGAATAAAAGAGATGAAAACAGCTATCAAATTGGGACTTATTACAATTGTAATGTTTGCCCTGAGCACGATAACAATGGTCTCGGCACAGGATACAGTCTATCTCAAGAATGGAGAACCTATATCAGGCAAAATCATACAGTACGTCATCGGTGATAACCTTACTGTGGAGACAGAGAGTGGTACAATAATTATTATCCCGAATAACGAGATTACAAGTATCGTTGAAGGAGACAAAGTCCTTTATGGGAAAGCCCATAAGACCAAGACACCTAAAACACGTACACCTCTTGCATCTGACAAGTGGTATTTTAATTGGGAAAACAAAGCTTATGTGAATAATAACAATGGCGGTCTCGGTATTAGTTTGAGTTATTTATATCAGTGGAGACATTACTTGTCTGCAGGTGTTGGTGTTGGATATGATAATTATAATAATAACATTGCTCGGAGTATTGTCCCTGTATTTACACAAGTAAGATCATACCTCAAGCATGCACCCAACAGCCCTTTCGTAGATTTGAAACTAGGCTATGGAATATCAGCAAATAATAGTGAGAGAGTATACGAGTCTCAAGGAGGATTCTATGGACAGACTATGGCGGGAATAAGAATCGGTAACGGAGGATTCAGAACGACATTAGGTATAGGTATTCAATTGCAGAATACGTATCTTGAAGGATGGCACCGATGGAACTCGGGAATTGTCAAAGAAGATAGACAATATAGAAGACTAGTATTCAATCTAGGATTCATTTTTTAGTATAGTAAAACACCATGAGTTAACCAGTATGCTATTGACTGAAGCAATACAGGGCTGTATTAATAATAATCGTAAAGCCCAAGAGTGGATGTACCGAACGTACTCTCCAGTATTGCTTCCTATGTGTAAGAGATTTGCATCAGATGAAGATAGAGTGATTACATATCTCAACGATGGATTGATGAAGGTGTTTAAGAATATTCAAAAACTCAAGGATGAAGAAAAAATCATCCCTTGGATGAAGCGGATTACCTACCATGTTATCTGTGATAATCTTCGCAAGGAGAAGAACAAGGTCAGACTGCTAGAGTTAGGAGATAATGATCGAAAGCAGACACCCGATGCACTCAATCAGCTCTATGAAGAAGATATCATATTGTTGATAGATCAGCTTCCCACCGCAAGTGCTGATGTCTTTGTTCTGTATGCAATACATGGATATACGCATAAAGAAATTGGTGTTCTGAAGAACATCTCAGAAGGGACAAGTAAGTGGCACTATTCAGAAGCAAGAAAGAAACTCAGAGCACTTCTTGAACAACAAATTAAATTTTCGGCAAATGCACTATAAAGAACAACATACAGATAAAGAGCTATTAGAGAAAGGTTGGCTGCAGATGTATGACCAACTCGATATTGAGATGCCACAAGAGCGGAAGTCAGACAAGTGGTGCTTCTTGCTTATTGCTGGATTGTTATTAGCAGGAGCAATAGTGCATTTGCAACATACACATAGGATTGAGCCAAATGCCATAGCAACTAACGAAGTAGTCCAGTACTCAGCGGAGAATCCTACTTTCGCAAATGTGATCACTCCAGAGGTAAATGAGAAGCTAGCAATTCACAGTGAACTGAACCAAGAGCAAGCTAAGAATCTCCAAAACAAAATCCAGGACCCAAGTATTCATCCACTCACATCCCTAGTAAAGAGATCAAGTCAAAAGACTGTGACTCCAGCTCAGGCAAGGCAAGCTAGTCTCGCCACACAATTATATGAAAAAGCGATCCAAAGAGTAGACACTCACAATACTACCACGACAACACATCAAAGGACTAAGGCGTCTGCAAGTAGCTATGACAGCAACGAACTTACTTATCAGCAAGAACTCCTAGTATCGCAGGCACAAGAGACTACAAGAGTACTTGTCCAATCGGGTCCACAGTTGCCATTATTGGAATCTCTCTATATAACAGACAAGGACGATCGGCCATTGCCAAAAGTGATTACTACCACATTTCCTAGACAGCGAAGTGTCACACCATTATTATCCATAGGATTGTTGCGGAGTGTTGCCATAAAGACAACTGGAATATATGTTGGGTTTGGTCTAAACCACCATCTCAAGTCAAGACCAAAGCTGAGTCTGAGATATCTACTTTCTACCAATTATCTACCGGATAATGCTACAATATTCGGCACAAGCGAAGAGGATGCACTTGGAGTGAATTCAGACGTACCTGATATAGAATTAGAAGAAGAAGCAATTAATAACCCTGTTGAGAATCCGACAGACAACCAAGGACAACATATAGATACTGAGAATCATTACCAATTGTCAGCTTCTGTGGTAGGATACTATCGACTGTATAGTCGATTGTCTATTGGTGTTGGTGCTTCGTTGACATTTCAAGATTTTAAATTTTCGTCAAGAGGAGGGGCATACCGAGATCAAGATATCAAGACCTATAATCAGTTCTCAGGATTGGTATATGTCTCAACTCCTATACATTTGACACCAAGACTCTCTCTAGAGCCATACTACCAATACCAGTTAACAGCTGGAGAGATTAAGGCGAATCAAGCGGGACTCAATCTGACATTTGG
>CALISO010000143.1 GCA_938041445.1 uncultured Saprospiraceae bacterium | reverse complement strand
ATTGATGAGATTGCACAAACTGACTATAGTGAATGGTTGCGCATACAATATGATGCTGAATAATTTTTATTCACATTTTAAATCAACTGTAGTATCTTACCTCCTATGCTGATGATCAAGATTCTATTGTTTACATGTTTAATTGTTATTGTCCTGACTATAATAATTGGCAAGTATCTTTCTACTACTCCATACAATGGCCCTATATCTGACCACTTCAATGGCAAGCGGTTCAAGAATCCAAGCGGTCGTCCAGCTAAGGGATTCAAAGATGTAGGCAAATATATCAGAACTCGACAAAGAGATGTATGGCCTCCAATTCAGAATCCGTATATCCATACAAGTTCGATCTTGCGAGTTCCTGATGATCAAGTCCAATATGTATGGATTAATCATAGCACTTTTTTAATCCAAATTGATGGTGTTACAATACTCACTGATCCTATATTCTCTACATATTGCAGTCCAGTGCCAGTACCTCCTATGAAGAGACATAGACCACCTGGAGTCAGCCTTGAATTGCTACCGGATATCGACTTGGTGCTGGTGAGTCATAACCATTACGACCATATGGACAAGTGGTCAATCTCACAAATCAGTAAACGATGGAATCCTCAATTTATCTGTCCTCTTGGTAACAAAAGTACATTGGAAGCTATGGGAGCTAGCCAAGTGATAGAGATAGATTGGTGGGATTCTTCCCCATTCAAATCACTTAACATCACCGCGACACCGACTAATCATTTTTCAAGTCGAGGACTCTATGACCGCAATACTTCATTGTGGAGTGGATTTATGATATCTGGGCAAAAGCGGCAAATTTACTTTCTTGGAGATAGTGGATACAGTGATATATTTAAGGACATAAGAAACAAATTGGGGCATATCGACTTATCACTTATCCCAATCGGTGCTTATAGACCAAGGTGGTTTATGGGCCCAATCCACATCTCACCAGAAGAAGCCGTACAAGTTCATAAAGATCTACAATCACCAAAATCTGTTGCTATGCATTTTGGAACATTTGCTCTAGCAGATGACAATCCAGAAAGAGCCATTACCGAATTTACTCAAGAGATAACCAAGCAATCTATCACTGAAGAAGAATTCTCCATCGTCGAAGAAGGGAGAATACACTATTTATAAGTTGTCTACGGATTCCACATTAAGAATGCCTTGATGAATCCTTGGAGATCACCATTTAAGACAGCATCAGTGTTTCGATTTTCGTGGTTAGTCCGGTGGTCTTTAACTCTTCTATCGTCTAGGACATACGATCTGATTTGACTGCCCCACTCGTTCTTCTTTTTAGATGCTTCTATCTCACCCTTCGCTGCCGCTTTCTTTTCTAATTCAACTTCGTAGAGTCTTGACTTGAGCATTTTGAGAGCCTTTTCCCTATTGAGGTGTTGAGATCGTTCTTGTTGACATTCCACAGCAATACCTGATGGTAAATGTCTGACTCGTACAGCAGAATCTGTCTTATTGACGTGTTGACCTCCTGCCCCACTTGCTCTGAATGTATCCCATTCGATATCGCTAGGATTGACTTCTATCTCTATACTATCATCTACCACAGGATGCACGAATACAGAAGCGAATGACGTCATTCGCTTTCCTTGAGCATTGAATGGACTGATCCTCACTAGTCTATGGATACCATTCTCTCCCTTAAGCATGCCGTAGGCATAATCACCTGTAAACTCAAGAGTAACGGACTTGACTCCTGCTACATCACCATGTGTTCTTGAAAGTTCTGATACTCCGTAGCCATTCTTTTCACCGTATAGAACATACATACGATAGAGCATTTCTGCCCAATCACAGGCCTCTGTCCCTCCAGCGCCAGCATTGATCTCAATATAGCATGGAAGTGGATCTTCTTCTTCACCGAGTGTACTTTTGAATTCTAACTCTTCAAGAATACTGACTAATTCAGCATATTTTTCTTCTATCTCTTCTACAGTTGCTTCGCCTTCTCTCGCAAATTCTTGAAGGATTTCAATTTCATCCACGAGTGTCTCAAGCTGCTGATAAACTGCAACCTTCTTCTTGTCAACCTTGAGTTGTTTCATCACTTCTTCTGCAGCAGCAGAATCATTCCAAAACTCTGGGTTGCCGGCCTTAGCCTCATTGTCTTCTATCTGATGTCTTCGATTATCAACGTCAAAGATACCCCCGTACCGTTGCTACCCTTTCTCTTGCCTCTTTGAACTGCTCGATGGTCATGGTGCCTTCTTTTTATAACTTCAGTGATGAATAAAATAGGTAATGAATTGTCTTAGTTTATTGCATTAACAGCAATCACAAAGATCAAATCACTCTTAGCAGGTATAGATGGTGGTGCTCCTCTCTCACCATAAGCAAGTGCATATGGAATCTCTAGAAGTGCCTTACTTCCAACATTAAGGTATTGACAGCCCTCATCCCAACCTGGAATCACTTGTCCTGACCCAACCTTGAATGAAAATGGTTGGCCTCGACTATAAGAATCGTCAAAGTGAATACCATCCTTCAACATGCCGACATAGTCAACAGTAATCTGGCTGCCTTCAGTGGCATTGTCTCCTCGACCTTCATCAATCATCATAATTTTCACTCCGTTGGTCGTAGTCGTTATCTGCTGATCACCTTTCTTATATTGTAGTAGGTATTGAGTTGCCTCATCTTTCATTTCCTTAGCAAATCCTTGAGCCTCTACCATAGCTGCTTTAGCAGCTTCTTCCTCTGCTTCGAAGTGAGCTGCATACTCTTCTTCATTCAATACGTCAGCAATCGTCATTCTATATTCTATCTCATTACCCGGTAGATCTTTTGGTATCTGTGGGATACTATCAAAAGGGATAAATAACGATAGGCTATCTCCTGCCTTGACTTGCTTCAATAGTTCTACAAAGACGCTAAACTTCCCACTATCTTCAACTGGGATTTGCACCTGTGGTTTCATTGTTGCTTCTCGCATTGATTGTAGCAATGTCCCTTCCGCATCGTAGGTATCCAGTTCGAATAGTACGTGGCTACCAGGATAACTTTCTATTCCCGATCCATCTGAATGCTTTACAATTTTATAGCCAGGTACTTCAAGCACATTTTGCTTACAAGCAAATAAAGTAAGTGTAGCACAAGTAATAATGAAGAGGTATCTCATCGTATTTAATATTAATATTTTAAAGAATTATTTCAGTCAGTTCGACTCAGTACCGAAGTACTTTTCTGCATATTGGGGCAACACAGATTTGAATCTATCAACAACAGCGGATAGCTTGGCATAGGCACTTCCTCCAGAAGCATTCTTATGTCCACCGCCTTTGAAGTGCTTACTTGCAATCTCTTGAACAGAAAAATCTCCTTTTGAACGAAGACTCAATTTAACAATAGTCGGTTGCTCAGTAATGAACGCTGCCACCTTGATGCCGTCCAACATTAGCAGGTAATTAACTATGCCTTCAGTATCTCCCCTCTCTATCGAGTATTCTTCATAGTCAGCTTTCGTCAAGGTGATGATACCTGTATGATACTCAGGTAAAAGCTCCATCCTGTTATAGATACAATGACCTAGCAATCGCATTTGTTTCGCAGAGTATGTATTGAAGATTTTGTCTTGTAGACTATAATCATCAACACCGTGTCGTTTTAGATGTGCAGCAACTTCGAATGTTCTATCAGTGGTTGCATACTTAAAACTCCCAGTATCTGTGATCAATCCTGTAAACATTGCTGTTGCGATGTCTTCTGAAATGCGATTCGTCTCTCCTAGCAGTTCAATAAATGTATATATCAACTCACAGGTACTACTCGCCGTCGTCTCCGATAAGGTATAGTCAGCAAATGGCTCTGGGTGCATATGGTGATCTATCAACACTTTAAAAGCATTGCTTGCCTCTACAGATTCTCCCATCTTGTCTATCCGATCAAGACTATTGAAATCAAGGCAGCAGACAATGGAGGCTCTATTGATCGTATCAAGACATAACTCTGGCTCTAGATCATAGACCTTACACTTCTCTACCTGCGGCAAGAATCCAAAAGACTGAGGATAATCGCTAGGCAGTATAATATCGACTTTATGGAAATACTGTTGCAAAAATAAGGATAGCGCTAGGCTAGATCCAAGTGCATCACCATCAGGATTACGATGTGTAATGATGACAATATCTTGAGGCGTCTTGAGCCTCTTCTTTAGTTCTTCTATCGAATTCTCTATCACAATACAAAGAAAATTAAAAATTACCACAAATGATCTCTTAAAGACAAGGTTTCGACGATGTTAAATCATCCATATATCATCTTTTCAATGTGAGTCCATTCGTGTTTTCTAGCTGATGAATGCGTACTTTTGCACCTTGAAGTGAAAATCATATATATCTAACACAAAAAATATAAGAACTAATGGCTGGAAACAGAACATTCACAATGATCAAACCTGGTGCTGTACGTAACGGGCACATTGGAGGTATCCTAGAACAAATCTGTGGAGCAGGATTCAAGATTGTCGCAATGAAGTATACACAACTTAGTCCGGCAAAAGCTGGAGAATTCTATGCTGTACACAAGGAGAGACCATTTTATGGTGAGCTTGTAGAGTTTATGTCTTCAGGACCAATCGTCGCTGCTGTCTTAGAAAAAGACAATGCTGTAGAAGACTTCAGAACGCTTATCGGTGCGACTAATCCTGCTGAAGCAGCTGAAGGAACTGTAAGAGCTAAGTATGCGACTAGCATCGGAGAGAATGCAGTACACGGATCTGATAGTGACGAGAACGCAGCGATAGAAGGTAACTTCCACTTCGCTGGGACTGAAATGTTCTAGAGGACATTATCACCTTATGGTAAAATGAAACGGTAGTTGGGGATCAGACCTCTTCTACCGTTTCATTTTTGCATACAAGTGTCCTCGCTGGAAACTTATCTACTAAGTCATGGTGATGTGTGGTCAGTAAGATAGCCGTATCTGTTTCTGTGGCCACACTATGTAAGAGGTGAATGATTTGCTCTGCATTTTCAGGATCAAGATTTCCAGTTGGTTCATCAGCAAGCAAAATCTCAGGACTATTGAGCAGTGCCCGGATGATAGCAAGCTTCTGTTGCTCCCCCCCGCTCAATGTGTGTACAAGTTCTGTATACTTTGATTCCAGATTGACACTTTGAAGTGCTTCAGCTATTTTAGTCTCACGTTCTGCCTTGTCTCTCCAGTCCGTAGCTCTTAGAACGAAATCAAGATTCTCACCTACTGTCCAATCTGAAAATAGTCGAAAATCTTGAAAGATCATCCCAACCTTACGGCGGTATAGATGCATATTTGAAATCGATAACTGCTTGAGATCATATCCTGCAACTGTGGCCTTTCCTTCTTTGTGCGGAAGCAGGCCAAACAATAGTTTCATCAATGAAGACTTACCAGCTCCACTTGGACCTATGAGATAGACAAATTCAGACTCTATCAGGTCAAAAGTCACCCCGTTCAATATCTGAGAATCCTTAATTGAAACATGCACACGTTCTAATTCTAAGACACTGTTACTCATACTGAAATAATTCTTGAGGAAAACTTAAAATACATATAGCAAAATCATATCAAATATCGAGTAATATGTCCAATTATTCGTTTGGAATCAAATTTTATCAACAAGTGAACCATAAAAGACTCTTTTAAGTACCTATAAGCATGCTATAGCAATTTGAACTTTAATTGAGCTCGCGACATAATATATTATGAGCAAAATACATTTTGAGAAGAATTTTAACAAAATCGCAATAAAATTGTAATAATAAATGGAATCAATCTTTGATTAGGATTGTAGTGCCAATGTAAGAAAGTATAATGCGACATAGAATCATGTTTTTTCAAGAAAGTTAGACACCAACTTGGATTAAAACTAAATGTTTCTAATTTTGCGGACAATTAAGGATGTATACATTGTATATCTCTATTTAAATTAACAGAACCATGTATTGGACATTAGAATTAGCACATCACTTAGAAGACGGGCCTTGGCCTGCAACTAGAGATGAATTGATAGATTACGCTGTGAGATCAGGGTCACCACTTGAGGTCATAGAAAACCTACAAGCAATAGAAGATGAAGGAGAAGTCTATGAGACGATGGAGGATATCTGGCCTGACTTCCCTAGAAAAGATGACTTCCTCTTCAATGAAGATGAATATTAACTAGCCAATCAGCTAGAAAGAACACAATAAATAAATGATGGCTTTGGTAATTTCCAAGGCCATTTTTAATTCAACAACCTATATCTTTAGCCTAAATATTTTCCAACTCAATGACACAGCGAAAAATCACTATTGCAATCGATGGATTCTCCTCCTCAGGAAAGTCTACTTTGGCAAGAGACCTCGCTGAAGCTCTTAACTACACCTACTTAGATAGTGGTGCAATGTATAGAGCTGTCACCCTTTATTGTATCAATCATCATATCGATGTCAATGATGCTACACAAGTAGAAGCTGCATTACCACACATTAATTTACACATTCCTCCAGCGTTAAGTAAGACCTTTGCAATTCATCTCAATGATAGAGATGTCACTGACCTCATCAGATCGATGGAAGTCTCAGCTGTAGTGTCTGAGATAGCTGCGATCTCAGCAGTCAGAGCTTTTCTGGTAGCTCAGCAGCAAGCAGCAGGCAAATATGGTGGTATTGTGATGGACGGTAGAGATATAGGCACCGTTGTATTTCCAAATGCAGAGCTAAAGATCTTCGTGGAGTCTGACATAGAGACTAGAATCGATCGCAGACATCAAGAGCTCATCAAAAAAGGAAATACTACCTCCAGGTTAGAAGTCAAGCAAAATCTCTTACACAGAGACAATATCGATAGTACGAGAGAAGATAGTCCCCTTCTCAAAGCTAAAGATGCACATACAATTAATAACACCAATTTGACAAGAGCTCAACAACTGCAGGCAGCAATAGATCTCGTTGAATCTGTGACTTAAAAAACTTAATATTATTATTTAAAAATAGAAGTCGGCTAAACTCTATTATCGGATCAATGTAATATCCCCTACTAGCATATGCTCCTCGCCTAATTCGTCGAGGTATTGTATCATATAGACATAGACTCCAGGCTCACAATCATTTCCTCCTAAGGTGCCATCCCATAGTGTATACTCTCCTTCTACGAGAATGTTAGTCTGCGTATAGACAAGATTACCCCATCTATCATATACCTGAACAATTGGGACTTCCATAGGGACATTAGCACCTATTACCCATTCGCTTGAAGTGTTAGGCACAAAGATATTGGAGATGAAGATATCTTCAAGTGGCTCCGGTGGTTCAGGCGGATCTTCTGGCTCCATTACAATTACCTCATACTCCGTAGACTTAAAACAATCAGAAGAAGTATAGATAAAGACTGTAATCAACAAGGTATCTGGCCCTGCACCCATTGACGGCAATTCACATTCAAATGTGTCTTCGCATTCTAAACTACCATCTACATACCACTCGATACTCTCATAGTCACTGACATTACTCATCAAAGTGTATGTATTACTTGAACCCTCTTGCACTATATCACTGCCTGTGACTCCAATAGAAAAATCACTTGGTGCATCAGGCACATTGAAAAACGTCGTAACTGAACACTCATCCACAGAAGTTAATTGTGCAAAGTAATTGCCAGGAATAAAAGGAGTCGATTCTAAATCTGTAAGTAAGTACGGTTCACCTTCAATAAATACTTCAGTCTCAAATAGTGAAATATCAAAATCTAAGGTCACCCCACCCATGATATCGTCAAAGCAATCAGAACCAAAGCCATTTATAGTTGGCGTAGGAGCTGCTACGACTGTAACATAAAAGGTATCTTGATAAATACACTGATTAGCAGTCTGGACAGCTATATAATACTCTGTAGTCCCTATACTCGCATCTATCGGCAAAGTCTCAGTGTTACTAAGTCCATTGACGACTAGACTGACTGTATTCGTTAATGTTGCTGGGACTTCATCCAAGCAAAATAGTGTGTCTGTAAATGTCAGCTCAGTTTCTCTAGAAGGACAATTACCCGTATTACAGGTTATCTCTATCGGATCATAATCACATGCACAACTATAGATGGGAACAATTTCAATCTCGATGTCTAACCCTTGTTCAATCCCAAGGGGTGTATAGGTTGCATTCGTTTGATTCCTAATAAAAACACCATCTAAATAAATATCATATGAGTCAATACATGCAAGATTGTCCCAGGTAAATTGAATCGGAAAGTTCATATCTAGACACTGCATCGAGAAATCTAATTGCTCTTCCACTATCACAGTAAATGAAGTCAAAATACTCGTTGGACATCCTTCAGAACCTGCGTTGATAAATACCGTATGTGTTCCCACTTCATCAATCGTGAAAATATAATCATCATCTACTTGGCTCATAATGTTGAGATCACCCGTCATAATCCAATTCACTCCTTCTTCTGGTGCTACTATCGTGTCAGTATTAATTAATCCACCTTGACAGACAGTAACTTCGTTTGTCAATAGTTGTAAGCCTTTCGGAAAATAAAATGTTTGTTGCATTTCTGCTATCTGCAAGTCACATCCAGGATCTTGTATTTGATAGATAAATGTATAGGTCGAGTCAACATCATCCACTGGCAAAAATGGCAGTGAAATTGGTGTTCCATTCTCATCTACCCAGCTTGTTACCGATAGTGGTGATGGTGATGGTGTTACATTTGCCTCTAGCACAATAGGTATGACCCCAGTAAGCAAGCATAGCTCGAAGTCATCTTGTGGAAGGTCAATTGAATATGTTGTGCATGTTGTAGAACATTCAATCGGACCAACATCTGGCACAGAGCAATTGCCATCAGAAGCCGATAACAAAATGCTTACTTCATCAGTATTAGTGATCCCTGGAAACACCCAAACATCATCCTCCCAAAAATTAGGGTAACTCGTCAATTGTGTTATTTGAACAAGAGATGTACCATCAGGGACAAAGCTAAACTCATAGAATACTGTGTCGTTAGAAAAGTTACAACTTACGTCCGGGTAGATGTAATCCGCGATTGAACTGTTGAGATATGTAGTATCTGAAACCAATTCCATCTCACAATCAGCAGAACTTAATGAAGTGACATATGACCATGTAACTTCAACACTGACTAAACTATCTATGGACGTAGTATATTGGGTGCCGGTGGAAACTTGGTTCCCATCCTCATACCAACTAATCTGTATCACATTAGGATCTAGATAGGTAGAGAAATCATCTATCGTAACTTCATATGTGATATCAAGACCATTACAGTCAACAATTTCTATGGATGCATCAACATTAGGTGCATAGACTGATATGTTAATTAAACTATCACAGCCAAAATCCTCAGTACCTCCAACGACACTATGTAGCATTCCTGAGGGATTCTCTGAAGTAATAAAATTGCCATGAAAGAAAAAGTCAAAGCTATCATCTGGACAAAGGATTGTATCCACCTCCGGGATAAATCCTAGGTTAGCGATGACATGGACATTTTTTTGTTCTACAACTGGGCAGTTACAGCTATCAATATAACTGCACTCATACAACTCAATAGAAGGTATCAATGCAGGAGAACATCCCATTGCCAACCAATTTGAAGGCCAACCAATGTAATTGTTGATATCCTCTACGCATAACGTGTCAGGCGGGTAGACTATCGTATCTGGATCATCTACTGTGAAAAAACCTTCATAAGGATCAGTAGTTTCATTACAAACGTTACTGAAAGAGACTTCATAAGTATAATCACCAGGGATTGTTGCAATCCACTCAAAGTATGATGTATCCATTGCCTCACTCATAATAGATGTGCCTCCACTGTCAAATATGGTGATGAAATAATCTAAGCCACCAAGTTCTTCGTGTTCTGGCCAAGTGATGCCAAAATTTGTGTCAGCACAAACTCTTTGGTCTGCACAGAAAGGATTATGTAGGGAGTCTCTTGTAATTTCTGCAAGTGGCACATTGCCATTAGGGTCAGTCTCAGGCAAATTCGTAAAACTCAAGCTAACGTCTAAGCACATATTACCAGCACAACCATCAATCATCACCCAATATTGCTGACCAATATTAAGCGAGTCTGATGTAACTTCGAATGAATTGACACCCCCAGTATCATATGGAGTATCACAAGCACAATTGAATGCAAGGGCAGTAAGACTAGGGTCCCAATTCTCTGGAGAATCAAAAATAAATGCTTGTACACCGTACTCTGTGCCAATAGGCCCACCAGACTCACAATCGGCATAGCATACCGTGAGTTCAGTTAATGGTGTCCATGCTACGAATGAAAACCAAGTGGGATTTTCTATGGTACCACCACATGTTTCAGTAAAATCGAACGACGGAAAATCAGTAAATGCAATAGGATCTTGGCTGAATTCTAGACACTCTAATGAATCCAGATTACAGAACAATTGGGCATTAATTCCATCTAATTCTAGCTCTAGTGCATTGCATGTTGCATCACTACACTGTGTGTAGACCTGTGTATGCAGACAGACAGTCAACAACAAAGTCACCAATACTACAATGGGTCTACAGTTCATCAAGGAAACAATTAGCTTGCAAGATAACAAGATGCCCCCTTATGACATAGAAAACTTGCTACTTGATCACAGTAACGTCATAGACTTGTCGCAGAGTATCACCATCTGTGAATAACACCTCCAATGTTACAACATATACCCCCTGTTCGACAGGTTCGCTGCCTAGTAGTCCATTCCAAGTGATCTCTCTTCCTGCAGAAGTACCATTATACACCTCATTACCCCATCGATCATAGACTGACATCGCAATCGCTGAACTATTCGGAGCAGAGACAAGTAGCTCTCCATCGGGTCCATCCAGTCCTAATTGGAAGATATTTGAGACAAATACATCCACTGATGGCTTAAGTTTGATAAAGAATGAAGCTGTATTAACACATCCATTACTATCAGTCACTTGAACTGTAAAATCTCCAGGTGTAGATATTGTATAGATTGCGCTATTCTCAGTATCTATTACAGGATTATCACTCCACTCTACCATGAAGTCGCTTAAAGGCTGTGTACTATTAATCGCAACTTGAGTTGTGATTGGATCATTCTCCTCTACTGCGAATGTATCTTGGATTGATATTGTAAATGGCTCAAATACCTCTACATTAAAATTGCTTTCATTGACACATCCATTGGCACTGATTAAAGAGATATCATGCAATCCTACTCCAGAAATATCTGCAGGAAGAGCAAGAAGCGGAGCATCATCAAGTAATATACTGAATTGATCAGTATCGATTGATGTATTATCAATCATGACGTCAAGGATAGAGACAAAATCTTCTCCACACTGTGGCTCCGATAAGATAACTTCATAACCTTGACTACTTGTCAATGCATCAATGACAATCTCTTGCGATGCATCACAACCATTATCAAGGGACTCTATCACTATTGTATAAGTACCTAATGCATCAATAGTTACGGATTGGTCGTTAAGACCAGATAAAATAGATCCATCAGTTGTAGACCATGTATATCCTACATTCTCTGTACTATTAGCCGTTAAGATTACTTGACAATCAACACTATTATCCATCATCACTTCTAATGAAGGTTCTGCAATCTCAACAGTAGGTATGATTTCAATATTCGATGCACAACCATTAATATCGCTGACTGTAAGATCTACTGTCAACAATGGGTCCGTTGGCATATAGTCGGCGTCTGTTGATACTGAAGTACCATCTATGCTCCAGTCAATTGAAGTAAATGACGTCGGGTTAAGAACACTATAAATGATCTGATCTTGATTTATACAATTGACTGTAGGTATATCTAACTCAGGCTCAATAGGAGTTGCTATTGCATCTACTGTTACAGAGTATTGCAACTCACAACCATTATCCAATAATGCAGTAATCATATATTCACCTGATTCATTAAAAATCAAGTCTGCACTGGCCGATGGCATTGTTGTACCAATTGCAGCGGCAGTTCCTACTGTACTTACAGCTTCTATAGATTGAATAATTGCTCCAGATAAGGGATCATTATCTAATAAAGTGACTGTGATACCTGCCTCCATAGTAATACAACCTAAGCCAACAATATCATCTGTCACGCTAAGGCTAAATAAATCATCTTGCGTAACTGTATAGGTCGCTTCTGCAGTACAGAAGTTACTTCCAGTAACAGTAACAGAATAGTCTCCAGGTGTATTAACATTGAGAGTACTTCCATTCTGATTGGGAACACTCCAGTTATATAGTACAATATCATCTTGTGATTCAACCATAACTTGAACATCTCCTCCAGCACATGGTGAACCGAACGTTGCGCCATCGTTACTAATATCAATAGGGGTAACATCCTCTGCCACCGTAAATGTATGTTCAAAGTCACAACCGTTGGTACCAAGGCCTGCGATTGTATAGTCTCCTCCAACGCTTACAACTGGTGTAAGACTATTTTCATTGGTTGCATCTATGCCAGGGCCAGTCCACAAGAAACTTCCAATCCGAGATACATCTGATGTGATTTCCAATTTAGTATTTGGAGCTCCACAGTTTAGTTCTTTAAAATCGACAATAATTTCGGGTGGGAAGGTATCCAAAATCACGAAAATATTGTACTCAGAGAAGCAAGCCAAAGATGAACAATCAGATGATGAATTAATCTGTACTCTATATCTACCTGGGACACATACCTCAGGCGTTCTTTCTTGTGTATTGAAACCTGAAGGACCAAACCACTGATAACAATAGTTGGGGTCATCGCCTACACTTGGTTCAAGATCTACACATGTATCAATACAGTTGATAATTTGATCCGGGATATTGACAACAGGTGAGGTTGTTGGATTATAATCCATGTATTGTGTAAGAGTCAATACACAACCATCAATATATGTAATCGTTACTCTGTATGTTCCTACGGTAGAGATGATTGTCATTGCATCAGTTGAGGCAAATCCAAAGGGACCATTCCAAACAATAGACTCAACCGGCCCATCTGTGAACACCTCTAAAGCACCTTCTTGAGTAGCACACTCTAGCGGAGTCGGCTGTATAACGATACTATATAAGTCACCACTATCTACGACTGTTATATCATAGGTTTCTTGACATCCATTAGTAAAGATCACTGTCGCAGTAAATGTCCCTTCATAACCAACTTCTACTGACAACCCTTTACCTACTAGCACACCAGTCATATCAGTCCACTCAACATCTAGAATATCTTCACTATCAGTCTGTACGAATAGCATCGTTGACTGCATAATGCAATCAATATCATTTTGCTTGACTAACGTTGTCGTAGATGTGCTGATTGATTGGTATGATTGATAAACGATGATGGAGTCGCAACTGAAGTCATCAGAAAACACAACAGCTGAGTATGTACCATTTTGACTGATCATCGGATTCCCGCTAGTGCTTCCATCGATGCCTGGCCCTTGCCAGTAGAAGTCATCGATAGTTATCAAATCACTTTCGAGAGATAATGTTGCCGTTGTCGATGCACAATCAGATGATTGAATTGCTATGTTGACTTGTCCAAAATTTTGAGCTGGTGCAATAGTGATACTATCTGCAGCGACACAATCACCATCTCCATATAGGTAGTAAGTACCTGGCTGATTCACAACAACGATAGGGGCATTTGCCCCGTTAACGATACTTCCATCAACAGTAGCCCAATTATATGTTAGATTAGGATTAGCCGGAGTAGCTGTGAGTACAACTTCTTCACCACAATCTAAATTTTGATTAGTTTGTTGTATCGCCAATCCTGACTCTGACAATGTCAATATAACGTCAAATTGAATTTCACATGTTCCACTAGTACCCAATGTATATACAGTTGTATCTATAGGTGCAGATAATATCGTACCTGCAACTTCATATGGTTCTCCAGCACATAATGTCTCTTGGACAACCATCACTTCCTCAACCTCAAGGATATTAATGAATCCATTGTTGTCACTAGAATCACCACATAGCGAACCATCCGTCAATGCTTCTATCAAACTACTATAAGTAGCGAAAGTAGACATATCTGTTCCTATCGTGACTGCGACACCGTACACTTCATATATTCCTTGCGCAAGAGTAGAGCTGACTTCATCATCCATAAATACGCCGACAATCTGATCAGACTGAACAAGGATAATATATTCGTCTATGAATGCGCTAGTCTGCGTAGTAAAGTATCTATTGATATCAAATAGAATTACTTGTTCTTCACAAAAGAAGGCTGATGAATCATCAAAGTTGACAACTTGAGTATCACAAATCGTACAAGCTAAACCTGCAGGGTCACAAAATATTAATTCCACTTCAAAGAGTTCTCCTCCAAAATTTTCACCTAGGTCATCAACAGTAAGTGTCCATACACCATTTGCACTGCCCATATTGAAGTCTGAGAGACATCCTCCATTGGGAAAATACGTTCCTGTGTAGGTGACGGCGTTTGTCCAAGGTGAAGTATTGTTCCAAGTATCTGGAATTCCAGGATCTGGAGACACTGGTTGACCACAATCAACAAACTCTACATCCCACTGCACAAACGAAGAAATACTAGACGACGCAGTAGCAGGGCCTATAAGGAATACAGACTGACCGTCGGGGCTAGTAAGCGTCATACGGAGGTTTACCACCGATGGATGCGCAAAGTTTACTCTTACTCCACATACCGATTGGTTAGTAGCTAAGTCTTCTTGGCTTAATCCACTGACTAGGATTTCATACTGACCACTATTACCAGCATTGATATCTGAATCCAATTCAAATGAACATTGAGCCACAAAGACCTGAGAAGTAAACAGGACTAAGATGGCGATTAGGATGTATCGCATAATTCTTTGTTAAAATATTAAGCTATTATAACCTAGACACAAAAATTGGGTAGGTATCCTACGCCAAAAGACAATTATTTACAAATATGTGAGAATTTTAACAAATATAAAAGGCGAGCCTTGATTTAGACTCGCCTTTATATGCAATTATTTATTTATATATTTCTACTATTTATCTAATCAATGTAACGTCTTGTGCTACTGATCGTCTCTCACCATTCGGGAATATGACATCATAGATATAGACATATACTCCCTGCTCAACAAGCTCACCGTTGAATGTACCATCCCACCCTAAAGCAGGAAGGTTGGATTCAAAGTTCTCTCGAGTAAAGATCAAGTTGCCCCATCTGTCATAAACACTGAATATTGGCACTACAGCCGTCTTATCAGTGATTGGGAACACAAATCCGTCATCTGTATCCGAACCAGGATTGAATATGTTAGGTGTATAGACCTGATTTTCAATTATCAATCTCAAGAAGATACAATCTTCATTGACACAACCATTCTCATCTGTTATTGTCAAACAAATTGTATTGGCTCTGATGACATCAAACATGATTAAACTACACTCGTCAGGTGTTCCTTCACATATAATAGTACCATCATCTTCGGACCAGACAACATTAACAATATCAGATCCTTGAATCAAGAAGTCGGCAATATCAAGTGTGTAAGTCGTACCAACCTGGACACTATCACCATCTATAGTATTATCAATAATAGATTCAGTGCTGAAGATAATCGCTGACTGAGTTACTGATCGACAGTCAATATTATCGATTAACGTAACACTATAGGTATCAGGGTCTAATCCATCTATCTCACTGAAAGAACCGTCATAAGGGATCAATTCAATATTACCTTCACTATCCACAAGTTCTATCACAAGTGGCGCATTGATACCGCTTGCTTCATTGATAAAGATGATTCCTTCTCCCATATCAGTACAATCGTCTACATCTATACTTGGTAGTGCAGGATCTGTGCCTACAACAACAATATCTGTCGCACTACAGCCCGTCGCATCATTAGTCACTTCTAAGACGTAAGTTCCATCAGCCAAGACATCAGTATTAATATCTGTAGCGATAATATCTGTTGTGCCTTGCACCGTCCAGCTATAGCTAAATCCACCTCCAGAAGAAGTATTTGCACCTCCTAGTACTGCTGGTGCTCCAGAACAATCTAAGATCATATCTAGACCAGCATCTGCAATAGGATCAGCATTGATAATCACAACAACTAATGCGTCATCATCAGCACATGGATCTACTGGATCTAATGTATATGTAAACTCATATGTTCCTGGTCCTTCGCTATCGATGACAAATGTCCCTGCAACTGCATCAAATGCTCCTGGTGTAGAAGATACAGCAGATGTTTCAGTCCATAGACCTCCATCGTCTTCATTAGTCAAGAAGTCTCTCAGAGTCAATGTTTCAATATCACTGTCACATCGCTCTACAGTCTCTCCTATCCCAGCACTAGCAGCTTGGCTTACAGTTAAGTCCACTGAACTTGTCTCTTGACAACCATCTGATGGCGTATCATCAGGTGTAAATATGAATGTGTAAACTCCCGCTCCCACTGTACCATCAATTGTGACGATATCTCCAGCGAGGATTCCTGTGACAGTATTTGTTGGATCTTCTGACCAACTACCATCAGCTGTTGAAGTCGTTTCACTTAATGAAAGATCGACAGTTCCACCATCATTACATATTGGATCAGGGTCTTCAACTACAAGATTAGGACAACCACAGTCAATCACTTCAACAATCAAATCTCCTGACACATCAACACAAGGATCTGCAGCATCATTTGAGGTAAATGTTATTGTGATTGGTGTAAAGCTTATCAAACCTGTAAAATCAACTTGTGTTGGATCAGTGGTCACATCTAGTCCAGGTACGGTTGTTGACCAAGAACCTGATTGTGTACTCTCTTGCGTAAAGTAAACCGTCAAATCAATCACGTTTGAATCATCAGAACCAGATTCATTTACAGCATTACATGCTGTGGCTAATGTAAATTCAACAATCGGCTCAGCAATCACCTCAAATGTTTCAATAAGTTCCGTTGGACAACCATCGTTAGGATCAGACTCAGTGAATGTCACTGTGTAGACTCCAGGAGCTGTATCAGCGTCAATTGTCAAGACATCTCCTGCTTGTGTAATAGTCGTTACATCAGGACCATCAGTCACTGACCAAGTACCTATACCGGTTGTCAATGTAGCAAGGTCTATAGTACCTCCTGAATTACACTGATCGGCTGGTGATAGTATACCAGGGCAATCACAATCAATGACATTGATCGTCAAGTCTGTAACAGTCTCATCACAAGGATCAGCAGCATTGTTAGTTGTAAATGTCACTGTGAGTGGAGACATGCCTATCAGTCCAGTCACATCAACTTGTGTTGGATCAGTGGTCACATCTAGCCCAGGTACGGTTGTTGACCAAGCACCGCTAGTAGATGTGCTAGCAGCATCAAAGTATGACGTTAAGTCAATAATATTTGACGGATCCGTCCCACCTTGGTTCTCTTGGTTACATCCAGTTGCAACATCAAATATGACAATCGGTGGATCAACCACAACTAAGCTCTCAGTTTGGAATTCTGTACATCCATCAGCAGGAGTGTCGAGTGTAAATGTCAACTCATAAGTCCCAGGTGCTGTATCATCATCAACTGTGAGAATGTCACCATTGAGATCAATACTCGCAACATCTGGTCCTCCGGTAATCGTCCAAGTCCCATCATCACTGAAATCTTCTAATGTTATCAAATCAAGTGAACCTCCGGCTGTGCATAATGGCCCAGGCTCTAATGTATTGATTGGAGGACATGCGCAATCTACTACATCAACAGTAAACTGGATTTCTACTGGTGGGCACGGATTGTTAACGCCACTAGCAACTGTATAGGTGAATATACATTGATCACCTACGTTAAATCCTGCAAAGTCCAAATTATCAATCGTTTGACCGCCAGCTAATAGACCGCAGTCATCAGTCCATACACCTGCATCACTTCCAGGATCTAGGAATTGAGCAATATTAACGATATTAGATATAGCTCCACCGTCATCAGGTTCTGCATTACAAGCTTGGATATCATCCTGAGATAACGCCGCAAATGCAGGTGCCACAATTTCTAGATACTCTCTGCTCGTCTCCGTTGTACAAGGTGCACCTACAGCATTATCTGCTATAAACTCAAATACATAAATTCCAGGAAGCGTATTGACAGTGATATTGACAAGTGCAACATTAGCTGCAGATGGTGTCACTGATATTGTACTTGGGTCACCTGTTACTTCTGGATCACCTGCTGGGACTAATACCCATGTACCTGGATCAGAACCAGTATCAACAAAGTTCCCCAAGGTTACTGTACCTACCTCTTGACATAAAGTAGGTAACTCTAGTGTAGAGACCACTTTACAAGTACAGTCTATCACTTCGATATCGATAGATTCACTAATGTTGTTACAAATAACATCTGAAGCAGTTGTCGTCGTGTAAGTAAATGTAAACACATCACCAATCGTAGACGTGCTGAAATCTAGTGCTGTATGATCTGAGAATGCAAAATCTGTAGATGACCAAACCCCATCAGATGCAGCCATGACAAAATTGTCAAGATTAACCAGTGTAGACCCTCCACTATCTTCGGTGTTACATACCGTTCCATCACCAGTAAGGGTAATAAATGGTGATTCTTCTACATCAAATACAATACTAGCACTACACTCAGGAGTAAATCCTGAAATGACATACTTAATCTCGTAAGTCCCAGATGGTGTACCTATTGGAATATCTAACATTGATCCAGCACCTCCTGCGTTAATGAGCATCATTGGTGCAAAGTCTGTAGATACCCATTCCCAAGTTGCATTAGGGGCATTAGTTGGACCTTCTCTTGTATCTAGTGGAATTGTATGTGCCTCATCAGAACAGTAATCGTTCAACGATCCAACTTGTACTGGACAACTACATCCAGTAACATCGACAAAGATGGATTGCATGATAGGAGGACATTCTCCAATTGCGTCAGTCGTATAGACAAACTCATATACACCTACAGCTAATCCATCAAAATCAAGGTTTGTTTCATCAAATACTCCAAACACGGCATTTGGATCTGACCAAGAACCAGGACTACTTGCTCCTTCATAGATTGTAAGATTGATAACCGTATTACCTCCTGCTGGGTCATCACATGCCCCAACTGCAGGGAAAGGATCAATAGTAGGTGGTGAATCTACATCGAGAGTAAATACTCCAACACCGGTACAGGTAGCAACATTATCTGTTACTGTCACCATATAAGATCCGGCTACTGAAGTTGTCAATAAACCATTGACGATTGTTCCATTTGCCATTGAGTTCGCATCCCATACAAAACTGTAATTAGGGTTAGCATCACCTGCATCGAATGTTGTCGTGCTTACTCCGTCATCACATACTGTTGCAGTATTTCCTGGTATGTCTAATTCTGAATCTTCTATGATGTCCACCATAGTTGTCTGCATACATCCATTAGCATCTGTCACTGTTACAGTAACTAGCCCACCAGCACTTACTGTAGCCGTAGGGCCGACATCTCCAGTAGACCAAACATAAGCTGCATAAGCCTCCGTCAATCCAAGAACAGTATTAGACCCTGTACAGAATGAAAGTGACCCAGTAATCATTGGCTCAGGAAGATCATTCACTGTCATTGTAACATTCTGGAAGCCTTCACAACCATCAGTTGACGTCAATGTGATCACAAATGTAGAGTCCATTTCTAAGTCAGCACCAGATATTGTATAAGTACATCCATTATCGCCAGCTGGAGTCCATTGGATATCACTGTAATCACTACAGTTGACAATCTCAGCAGTACCATCTGCACCAAAGCAAACTGTAGGCTCATTGACCACTGCTGGCACTGCTCCTAATACAACAAGTGGCACACTTGATGGACAATCACTATCAGTAAAGTCTGATGTTACTGTATAATTACCAGGTGCTAGTGGGATAGTATTTCCAGGATTGAACAACGTCTGAATAGATGTTGTCAAATCATTATCATTGTAGATATTGACAATCGTTGTACCAGCGGGTGGCGATTCTATAAAGTATGTACTACCATTGGCTGTACATTCGACTAGATCGATAAGAATTTCTGGCCCTTCAGTAGTCGTAAAGATAAATTCAGGAGTTTCAAATGGACATCCAAATTGATCAGTACCTTCTAGAATAATTTCAAACTCTCCTACTGTAGTCTCAACTGGTAGACCGAATGCTGGATTTGAACAATCGAAAATCCAAAGTTCCCCAGGAACAACTGAAATATCATTAGCTAGTTCGCCATCATTATCATCCGGATCTATATCCCAATCAAAATTGCCAAATACTACATTACCACCACCAGTATACTCCCAAGTCAGTATGACATCAGCATCAGTATCTGGCATTGTATTAGGACAATCAAGACAAAGCTCTTCATCTCCAATAATCTCAACTATCAACTCTGGTCTGATATCCATATTGAAGCAATCATCATCCATACATCCAAGGTCATCTGTAACAGTCACACAGACATTATATACACCTGGTGCATAACCATCACCTGGATTATCAACATCGAATTCGTCATCATTACTCACTTCAGGTCCTCCATCAACACTCCAAGAGTATGTAAATCCATTAGTATCATCAAATCCACCTTCAATTAATGGTGCAAATGAGTTATCATCATCATAGCAAATTGGCTCAGGATCCATAAGATCAAACTCTACAACAAGTTTAGGGTGTACAATAACCTCAATCTCTGTAATAGGACCAGGACATAAGAATGTTTCATCAATAACTTCAGCGATATAGATCTGTGTTTGTGGTGCACCTGGATCACAAGTCAGATTAGTTAATTCATCATCAATTGTTCCAAATCCACCATCAAACATATGCATAGTAGCACCCGTGATGTTAGGGTTATTGACTGGTGTCAAAACAATAGTACCTGAAGTACCACCACCAACTTGGCTCACAACTAGATCGGCCATTGCACCACTACAAATATCTTTAGGTCCACCTTCTACTGCTGGAGGACTATCACAGTCTAATTCATAGTTAGGACTTACTGCTGCTGGATCAACTAAACATTCTGCTACTGGATCATTCCAACATCCAACCACACCATCTGAGAACGTCTGGAATGAAAGTGTAAGGTCCTTATTTTCTTCACATTCTTCGAATGTATCGAATTGCTTAGTTGTTGCTGTTACACAGAAATCAAAGGTATACTGAGTACCACCTGATAATCCAAATTCTTCATATGGACAATCACTACCTCCACATGCAGGAGTATTGGCAAACCATCCACTTGGTATTGGCTCATCTGCTGGAAGTGCTGGTCCAGTTTCACAAGGACAATCTTGACATTTAGTGTTACATAACTTAAGTTCTCCATCTAAACCTTCATAGGTACAGAGGTTAGGCATTTGTTCTGTTACCCTTGGGAAGCAAGTACCGTCACTTTCATCATACCAAACAAATTCAGGAATTGTCTGAGAAGCTAAATCTGTACCTGTTAGATCCCAACCATTACCGAATGTAGGCACTAGTCCATGAATCCAATCATCTCCAGTCTCTGACGTATCGTAAGTTAAGTTGAAGCAAATCTCGACATCTACACCTGCACAGATTCTTCCAGATCCATCATTTTCTATTACTGTCTCAAAGATTCCATCCTGATCATTATCTGCAGTCAATAGATATTCTCCATTTCCACACTCAAACTCTGTTGCACCAGAACATGATACACAAACAATCGAAGTTGAATATGAAAGGGTAAATGAACCATCCGTGATTTCATCCGTCGCAGAAACTGCGATCCAATATGTCTCATTAGTATCAAAATCTACACCCACAGTATGGATACCTCCATTAACTGTCTCATCTCCACAAGGAGTCGGCTCTTCAGTTGTACCACCATTGATTATTGTCCCTGAACAATCACTAAAGACTGCCCATGTTGCATTGAAGCCATTACCCTCTACAACTACCTGTAGAATTGCAGCACCTTCATCAATCGGTAACTCATACCAGACCGTTGGGTTATCCGCCATACCACAGAAAGTGGTCACTGTTTCAGGACAAGCATAGTCAAGACATCCTGTCACAACTATGTCAATCTCTGCATCAGCACAATCAAGATTAGTCTCAAACGCTTCTAACATTGTAGCATCTACACATTCATCAGCTGAGTCATCAGCACATGAAGCTGGAGTGACTGAGACAGTAAAGTCTCCACATCCTTCGTCCGTACTACCGACTTTGACCCATATAACATCTCCTTCAGTACAATTCGCTATTGTGATCACTTCGCCAGAAGCAGAACAATCACTTCCCAGTACTTCAGCAAGTGCACCTGCTCCATCTGTCAAATAGACTTCTGCAGCTCCAGCTGATCCTCCAAATGTAACTATGACTTCATATCCTTCATCTACCATAGGGTCTCCAGTCGTAAATGACACCCAAACAGCATTATCATCAAATTGAGCTTGACATTCACTAAATGCTTCATCCAATGCTGGATCATCGTTAAAACCTACAGCACAACAAGTTGTCCCTGAAGCTGTACCTCCACCAACACCTAGATCAATGATATCATCATCTGTAGAAGCTGTACTTCCATTAGGGTCATCTCCTGCTGGAGCAACAAGTACTGTCAAGTCAAATGAATGGACACCTTCAGTAGCATTAGTGATAGCGAAGTAGTAAGTTGTATTCTCCATCACCGTATAGAGGAATGGTCCTGCTCCTGTAAGACAAGCACCATTGTCAGATGTTTCAAATGTATCACCATCACAATCAGTTATCATTGCAATAGATGTGCCTCCACTAATATTTTCAACCTCTATACCATATGCTCCCACAGGTGTTGTCACCTCTACCCATACTGTAGGGTCCGTGTCAAACTCTGCACAAGCATTGATTAGAGGTGGGAATGGACAAGCCATTGTATTGTCTATGTCGTAACTCTGAGTTGTACAATCCGTAAATGTGAGCGGTGTTGCACCAGAACACACGTCATTAGTAGGTCCTCCAACAAGGAAGTCAACTACTATATCAAACTCTGTTTCAGCAGCAGCTGTACTACCTATTTGAACAAAGTATTCCACGTTTTCTTGTAAACATGTCAACTCAAGGAGACCATCACTAGTACAGTCTCTATCTAGTGGATCAACTGCAGTACAATCATCTAGAACAACTATTCCAAAGTCTTCTAAGGCACCGGTAACTGTAATATTAGCTGCGTTAAATCCAGCTGGTACTGTAAATGAATACCAAGCTGATGCCTCTTGTAGATCACCACATGCGTATATCGTTGCATCTTCAGTACAGCTATTAGTCTGTGTAGATAAAGGCACACCTGCATCAAGAACGATTGCGAAGTCACATTCGTCATTGACACATCCTGTTGTGATATCAATACAAAGATCAGCTTCACCACCTATATTATCTCCTGTACCTATCATCACAGTATAAGTTGTATTTGCAGTAAGCAAACCTGTTACATCTACTGGACCAGTATCATCTGTATTGAAACATCCGACTATCGTGGCTCCACAAGCCGCATCATAGACATTAATCCAAGTCTCTCCAGCAGTCATTCCGGTGATACCATCTAGTGATACTTGTAAGAATACTTGATCACCTGCTCCAAATGCAGCATCGTCATCTGTTGTGAATTGGTAGTATATCGCATTGAATATTGTACCTCCACATTCTGTATTAGGACAAGCATCAATGTTACAAATTGGTTGACACTCAACTGGATCAGCATTAGTTTCTATCTCTCCGAATGCAGCTGCATCTGCAGTACCACAATCTTCAAATGTCTGACAAGTTGGATCACTTACAACATCCACTGTTATGTCAAATGTACCCTCAGGGTCAGCTGACTCACTTGCAACTACGAAAGTGATCACATCACCTGCAGTGAAGCATTCAGTGTTATTATCAAATTGTAACTCCATTAAATCTGCTCCAGCTGGTCCGCAGTATTGTGCAGGTGTCAAGTCAGCTTGATTCAAGAATGTCAAGTCAGCACAACTCACAACAGCCGCAACATAAATGTCACCAGTACCCATCCAATTGTCTACACTCACTGAGATATGTTCTCCGTCAGCTCCTACTGTATAAGTATACCATACAGTACTTTGTGATACTGTCTCATTACATGTACCTGTAAGTGGTACAGTGGCACACTCTGTAGTACCTGCTGTTGCTGTACCTGCTGTTAATGGGTCAGCATCTGCACACTCATCATTTGATGGTGGCACAATGTTTCTTATTGTAAATGTTTGGTCACCTTCATCAGCAGCTAGGCTGGATACAGCGATTAAATAGTCTCCTGGAGCTAAACCTAGAATTTCTTCATCTGCTGTAATACATCCAGTTCCAAATAGTGTAGTTGGAGGACAAGCATTATCATATACAGCAAGTGAAGTAGTTGCTCCGATCATTGTGATATCAAATCCTACACCTCCTACTGGAATTGTTGCTTGAACCCAAACTGTTGGATTGACATCAAATCCACA
>CALISO010000142.1 GCA_938041445.1 uncultured Saprospiraceae bacterium | reverse complement strand
GAGATCAAAAAAGGCTGTAGATTGTCCTTCTGGAACAATTCTTATTGGGGAGCCAATAACGGTGAATTCCATATCATCTCTCCTAACTGTTGGCTGTTCATGTGGGCAACTGGTTTCGCCAAGTATATTTCCAAATACTGGAGTTCCATATACAGGATCAACTCCTACATCAAATGAAATAAAGTCTCCTTCATCATCATCATTGTACACATATCCAATAGTGTTGGATGTGTTTATTGTTGTTTTCTCTGAATCGCCGATAGTTGTGCGAAAGTCAAAATCGACCCCGGCAGATACTCCAGATCCTGAAACTTCAAATCCAAGTTCCGCTGCTACCTTCCCATTTATCGTTGATTTGAAATTTATCGTTCGTGATTGACTTCTTGATGTAGTCACTGATCTGGTGACATCTTCTACATTAGCATCGTAACTATAATTCTCTACTTTAAGACTATCTATAGTGCCACTTAGCGCGATCTCTTTTAATTCTTTATTGAGTGCGATGGCTTGTTCCCAAACATTAATCGCGTTCCTTTGATAATTGACAACACTATCTGGTTTATTAGTAGCGATGGCATCATTGAGATTGAATTCTAATTGAGGTAGAAGAACATCTTTTATATGGCCTTCTGTATATAAATAGCTGGTAGCGAACCCTTCAGGCGAAAGGAAGAGTGAAGTATCCTTAACAAGAGAACATGTTAGAAGGTCAAATTCTAATATATCGGCAAGCGAATATCTAAAATTAACCCCTGCTCCTACATAAATATCCCCTTCGTTTCCTACTACACCTTGGTCAGAAGATGTTTTAAAGGAATTAGTATTGCTAATGGTGACCGTATTCTCTTCACTGTTAGATTGGGTCGCTCCAACCGCGAGACTCCCGGCAATTGTTCCCCATGCTTTGAAAGAGAAAATCTCCGTTCCTGCTTTGGCCTTTAACCATACTTTAGTTTCTTCCTGTGCAGAGTAATCGAATGATTGGCTATATGAAAAAGAATTACTTGCTTCAAAAAAGCTAAAGCTTTGATCTCCAGGTGGGTCTCTTAGAATCATAAATGGTAATTCAACGGGAGCAGTTATAAATGTAGCACCTCGAGGGCGCCCTCCAGTAACAATGGCTTGGATCGGGATCATCACTGTGCGATTTCCAACACTCACGGTAATGTTAAGGTCCTTTACATTATCACCCGTGAGCATAGGATCACCTGCTTTAAAAACATAGCGCGCCGAACCATTAGAAAAGCCAAATGTGGTATCTAATTGATTCATCATACTTGTACCACTTATAAAGTTGTTAATTGTAATCGTACCTGTATCAGAAGGACAAACATTAAGTGTCTCCCAAACATTAATATCCAAAACAATCTCACTTCCCTGATCTAATATGGGATACGGAACAGCCGCGCAAGAAGGAGGTGGCATACCGTCTATATCGATGGTCAAAGGTCTACGATAGATAACATCATATGTCGTAGAGCTATCAACAGTTACAATACTATCAGCACTGATAGCTGCTAATATATCCGCCTTTACGAGACCAGTATTAGGGATTAAGATGATGTCTGTTACTTTGACTGTAACATCCCGTCTTGGTACAATCATCTCGTAGTATCCAGTGTTATTAGTTGTAGTCGCATCCACTGGACAAGAACCTATAGTGGCCCTAACATTTGCACTACCAATATACTCTTGACAGCCAACGCCGACAAAGCCTCGGAGAGTGTCTTTAAGTGTATGGGTGAAATTAATACCATTAGTTGTTAACTCAGTGAATGTTAAATTATTAACTATAATTTCGCCTTTGTAAGTGGATCTTACATCATAATTACCAACTCCTGGAAGTTGCAAAGTGTAACTCCCATCATCAGAAGTGGTTTCTTCTAATAGGCCGTCTGATCCTATTACTGAAACTTTTGCATTTTCGAGTCCGCACCCTACAAAATCACTCACAATACCTGATATTTCTACCGCAGAGGAATCTGTGAAGTCAATAGAGGTTACGACATTGCCTGGCGCATCAAAGGGCAACAATATGGTTTGACTTGCTGGCCCGATATTACGTCCTGCTCTTGATGCTACAACCGTGTATGAGGCATTGGTTGGATGATTATTCTGTCCAACAAATAACTCTTCGATACTGTATGAACCATTAACATCAGTTACATCTGATAAAACAGTAGAGACTACTGGAAAAGGAGAGCAACCAAGACTACTGAGGTTATTCAACGTAGCTGTAACCGTTACACCTGCGACAGCCCCATTAGCCAGAGAAGTCACGTTGCCCCTTATTTTTCCTTTGTATTCTTCTATTTTATAAGCTACTACATCTGTTTCTCCTGAAAAATTTTGTCGCATTGTATTAGGGTTCCATCGTGCTCTAAGCTTATAATTATAGGTCTGACCAGGGACAAGATTAGTTGCTGGATCTAAGTAAGGTGAATTTTGCTTCTCTCCAATTTTTATATTATTCCGGTATATTTCAATGACCCAATTATTTGGACATGATATAGGACTGACTCCAGGAATGTCAATGTCGTTCCAAGAGACAGTAACTCGATTACATCCATCTTGAGAAAGAGAAAGGCCTGTAGGTTTTTGGATAGTTGGTTGTGCAAAAGTAGCTGGCTCTTTATGATTTCCACTTGGCCCGAGAAGATTAAATCCATTTACACCATCTACACCTTCTGCCCAGAAACCATTATCAAATTCTATTTCAGTTAGGAGTCCAAAATAAGTATCCGGCAAATCATCAAATCTTATCGTTACAATTTGCTGATTTAATGAATTTAGCGCAATCGACCAATTTTTGACATTTGACAAAGGTGAGCCACTGATACTTACACTGTAATTATATTTTTGGTCATTTACATTACCTAATAACTTCTCTTCATTCGGAGATGCCACGTGAGTCGATGGTTTTTTATTCACGTTGGTGGTATTGCTGGAGGTCCTATATACTGATGTCAATAGTGTTCGGGATCCATTGGCATTAGGTCTCGCGTATATATCCACATAATTGAGTCTATTCGTGGTGTTCCCATTTATGCCGTCCGCTTGCCCTGCCAATGGGAATGAAACTGCCAAGGTACCATCACAAGGGCTATATACTACATTTGCCTGCGCAGTCCAATGTGAAAAAACATCTATGAAATTCTGACTTGATAGATCATTGAAGGCTCCTAATGTTATCAAAGAGAATAATAGAATCCGTATGTCGAATATGGAAGCAAGAATTAGAGAATCCATGAAATTCGATTTGTTCTTTTTATGTAGCGTATTATTCATTTCTTTAGTTTTTATAGTGATAATGGCACGTAAGACAACAAACCCAATTCAAACCCTCTTCTCACCAATCCTGCGGTATTCTTGACATGCAATTTCTCCATCAGATTCTTCCGATGAGAGTTGGCAGTGTGATTACTAATGTAGAGCTTGGAGGCGATTTCTTGAGAAGTGTTCTCATATGCGATAAGTCGCAGCACTTCTTGTTCGCGAGGGGAGATGGTAGATTGATACATGAATAGAGTTTTTAATGGTTGATGAAATAGCTTTCTGCAAATATCTCCTTGATAGGAAGCAAAGACTTCGCATATATTCTCATTTTCTTAGCGTATTGTCTCATTTCCCGTTAAGGTGGCATCAGAAAGTGATATTATGGATTGCAGCTTTTTGGTATTACTTCTTTAAGCATCGGTAAGTAATGAATAAGGCTTGTAGGTCTATAGTACTATTGACCGAAGACCATATTTGACTGTCCTAATGGTTTGAATCCGATGACGAGTATGTACAAGGATACTGGTTAAGACAGTGGCACAGCAACAAGTACAGTGGATGGGATAGCTGAGATTATTGGTCTAAAGAAAAGTTAACTTTTGCCAGTGCTTCTATGACCTTAGGATATGTTCTAAACTGATCCCAATGGGGTTCTGAGTTGATGTGTTTTATGCCGAAGTCCATTTCTTCGACTGCCTGATCCATATAGCTATCTGCAGTGCTATCATGACCTAGGTGATAATTGATCAATGCCAATATCGTCGGTTGAATCCACTTTTTTGATTGGATAGAAATCAGGTGATTCAACAAGTCTTGCAAAGCATGAATGCTACCTTGTCTATGTCGAAACATATACGCTCCTATGGTCCATAGTGCTATGTTGACAGGATAATTTTTGTTAGAATCGAATATCTGTTTGGCTTTATCAATCTGTTCTGATTGAATATAGCAAAGACCCGTGATCTCATC
>CALISO010000141.1 GCA_938041445.1 uncultured Saprospiraceae bacterium | reverse complement strand
AGAACCTTGAAGAATTACTCCGTAACGCTGACATCATAGTAGCCGCCATAGGTAGAGATCGCTTTGTGAAAGAACATATGGTGAAATCAGGAGCTGTTATCATAGATGTGGGGATTAATAGTATTCCAGATGCTACGAAGAAAAGAGGATATCGATTAGTTGGTGATGTAGACTTTGACAGTGTAGCAGAGAAGTGCTCGTTCATAACACCTGTTCCAGGAGGAGTTGGTCCACTAACAGTAGCTGCTCTGATGATGAATACGCTTAAGGCCGCAAAACTTTATCGCAAATAGATGCAAGATTATTATCAAGTTATCATTAGCTATCAAGGTTTAAACTTTGACTTTGTTGCTGAGTTACTTGGCCAAGTATTTCCATTCGAGGGCCTAGAGGATGGAGAAGGAACGATTACAGGGTATCTGCAAGCCAATGAATATTCAGATGACTTGTGTGAAAGAGTTGCCGCATTTCTCAATATTGATATTTCAAATGTCAACGCAACAAAGCTTCCTTACACAAATTACAATGCTCAGTGGGAGGCAAATTTCAGTCCTATAGAAGTCCATGATTTTGTTGCTATCAGAGCAGAGTTTCATAGTGATGATTTTGATACTGATCACATAATTACCATAAGACCGAAGATGGCATTTGGTACAGGTCATCATGCGACAACATGGATGATGCTAGATGCAATGCGATCAATTGATTTTAAAGATAAGTTAGTCTTTGACTTTGGTGCTGGAACTGGGATTCTCTCAGTGATGGCAAGTATGCTTGGGGCAAATGCAATCGTTGCTAATGATATCCAAGTAGAAGCAATGGATAACATCCGAGAACATTATATGATCAATGGCTGTGAGTCAAGTATCAATATCCTTCACGGTGGGTTAGAAGTTGTCGAGCTAAATACATTCGATATTATCCTTGCAAATATCAATACTGTAGTTCTGAGTCAAAGTGCAAAAGATTTAAAGAAGCGTCTTAAGAACGGAGGAATTCTTCTATTGTCAGGAATCCTAGAAGAGAAGGAGTCTACAATAACATCTTTGTATCAAGCTGCTGGATTCGTCTTGCAAGATGCTAAGCATCGCGGCGATTGGTGTTGCTTACGATTTAACCATTAATGTTTATCTAATGATTTCTTCATTTACCAATCAATTCAAAAAACCTAGACGTATTTTTGTATTTGATGGGTTAGGAGCAATAATTACCATTTTCTTTCTCAAGATTGTGCTAGTTCAGTTGAATGACTTAGTTGGTATCCCCATTTCTACTTTGAAGATATTAGCTTCGTTACCAATGCTTTTTCTATTGATGGATGTTGTTGGATACGTCTTTTATGATCGAATTGGTCTGACGTCGTTAACCCTGATTATTCTAATGAATATCAGTTATTGCTTTGTCTCTCTTTATTTTGGATGGCTAGATTTTGCATCCATTACTTGGTTGGGGTGGATGTATCTAATTGTTGAAATTATAGTACTTATTGGAGTTGTATTATTGGAAATACGTGTATTGAAAGATATGCAAGACTCTTAACCTCTAAACATCATCTTCATCTCTGCGCCTTTTTTACCAAGAAGTGTAATGTAGAGCAGTCCCGTGTAGTCGCCTAAGTCCTTGTCTGTAAGATTAATTGATCTTCGTTCATTAACTCGTTGGTATGCTAATATGGTCCCGTCAATTGTCAATACTTGGATTGCATAATGCTGGTAAGCTTCATCAAACTTGATGGAGATGATTTCATTAGATACACAGCCAATATCTTGTCTATCTATTTGCATAGATTGATGTCCAGAAATCTTTTTACGGATTTGTGGCCGTTGTGGCATAATGAAGGTTAGTAGATTATTCATTCTAACTGATTTAGGTCGGTAGTTGCTTATTTAATAGATGTAAGCATCAATAGGAAGTTTGACCTTTACACTATATAGACACACTTTATTGAGTGATACCCTATATAAGATGCAATGTAGGAATGTTAAAATCTTTCTAGTCTACTACAATGAAAGGGGTAGAAGAGTAAGTTAAAGGCAATTTTTAAGATATCAGACTGCTTTATTATCCTTAGTATGACTTTGAAAAGACTATCCATCTAACACCCAAAACCTTACAGTATTAACTCAACTCAATAATCAAATCATCTTGACTGACAAGGGTCTTTTCTTGCAGATGTATCCTTGCAACTCTACCATCCATAGGTGCTGTGATGGTACTTTCCATTTTCATCGCTTCGATGATAAATAATGGATCTCCTTTTTTGACCTGATCACCGACTTTTACTAAGATAGAAGAGAGGTTACCTTGTAGTGGCGAACCGACCTCATTGGGTTGTGTAGCTTTGATGACTACTCTGGCGGTGCTTTTGCTCGATAAATCCTTGATTTTTACTGACCTAATCGCACCGTTGATTCTGAACATTACCATTCTGAATCCTTCTTCATCTGCGTTACTTGTATTGAGATATTCAATGATGATGTTTTTGCCACGAGCGATAGATACAAGGATCTCTTCGTTTTTCTTCATTCCATAGAAGAAGTTTGGTGTTGGTATCTTGCTCACGTCACCATACGTTTGCCAGTGCTTAAAGAAATCAGCAAACACCTTAGGGTAGAGCAGAGATGACAAGAAGTCGGCATAAGTATCAAAACCTTCATGACTTTCTTGGAATGCCTTAAACTCAGCATCCATATCAATGTCAGGTAGCTGTTCATTTGGCCGAGAGGTGTAAGGTGTTTCACCTTTGAGTACAATATTTTGAATATTATTTGGCCAAGGGAAACTCCATTGCCCGAGATCACCTCGCATCAATGATTTAAAGCTATCGGGGAAGTCAATATTCTCTCCATTATTCAATATGTCATCAACCGTATAATTATTACTCGTTAAGAACATTGCCATGTCTCCAACTACTTTAGATGATGGTGTAACTTTTACGATACCACCGAGCATATCATTGACAGCTTTATAGTTAGTCTTGATAGTATCAAATTGATCTTCCAGTCCAAGTCCTCTTGCCTGTGGTCTTAGGTTGGAGTATTGTCCTCCTGGTATTTCGTGGCTATAGACTTCAGCTGTACCGGCTTTGAGTTCTGTTTCAAATGGGTAGTAATGAGTCCTCACATCCTCCCAATAATTGGTGTACTTACTCAATGATGTCTCATCAAGGATTCGCTGTCTTGGATTGCCATCTAGCATTTTGATGAGACTATTCATACTAGGTTGTGAAGTCAGCCCTGATAGAGAACTCATTGCGACATCGACTACATCCACACCATTGTTAATGGCGCTTAGGTAAGTAGCACATTGGATAGAAGAAGTATCATGTGTATGAAGGTGTATAGGTATTTTGACTGCATCCTTGAGCCCTGCAACTAAGATTTCTGCACCTTGTGGTGTAAGCAATCCTGCCATATCTTTGATAGCAATCATATGAGCTCCTGCATCTTCAAGTTGCTTGGCTAGATCCGTATAGTAAGTTAAGTTAAATCGATTGTTAGTATTAGCTGTAACATCTCCTGTATAGCAGACGCAAGCTTCTGCTATCGCATTAGTTTCTTTATTGACTGTCTCAATCGACATTCTCATACCCTCAATCCAATTGAGTGAATCAAATATCCTAAAGACGTCAATTCCTCTTTCTGCACTTTGCAAGATAAATGCCTTGATGACCTTGTCAGGGTAAGCTTTGTATCCAACACCATTTGAACCTCTGAGTAGCATCTGTAGAAGTACATTAGGAATGTGTTCTCTTAATTTGTCTAAGCGCTTCCATGGGGATTCTTTCAAAAATCGCATACTTACGTCAAATGTTGCACCACCCCAAACTTCCATACTAAAGAGGTCTGCACCATGGTCTTTTGCATATGCTTCAGCACTTGCTAGTAGATCGATGGTACGCATTCGAGTTGCTAATAAGGATTGGTGAGCATCACGATAGGTTGTATCTGTGTAGAGTACTTTATCTTGATTGTTTACCCATTTGATCAATCCATCTCGTCCGTCTTCATCTAGAATGTTTTTAGTACCTCTTGGGTATTCACTGACTGCTGTTGCAGGGATTCTAGGCTTTCGCAAAATGGCATTTGGGTCAACTCGTTTGACATCTGGATTGCCATTGACGACTACGTCTCCGATGTATTTCAATATCCTAGTCCCCCGATCTTTAAACTCTGATTTCTGTAAGAGTTCCGGATGTTCTCCGATATAGTTGACAGTGATATTTCCGTTCCTGAAATTTTCATCCCGCAGTAGGTTGAGTAAGAATGGAATATTATTCTTTACACCACGAATTCTGAATTCCCTCAGTGCTCTTTCTAGTCTATCGGCAGAGTCTTGAACTCGATGGCCCCAAGCAGTTATTTTTACAAGTAGACTATCAAAGAAAGGAGAGACT
>CALISO010000140.1 GCA_938041445.1 uncultured Saprospiraceae bacterium | reverse complement strand
CGATATTGCGGAAGAAGAGGGATTCGAACCCCCGGTACGCGTAAACGTACGCTAGTTTTCAAGACTAGTGCATTAAACCAGCTCTGCCATTCTTCCTAATAGCGAGTGCAAATTTACATAGCCCAAAGGCTAATAAAAAATAAAAGACTAAGAAAATGAAATATAAATTAGTTGGTAATGAGTAAAGAATCTAAAGTGACTGCTGCCCCTCCATAGATTCCTAATCCATCTTCAATATTGGTATATTCGATGATAGGCTCAACGAAAGATGTACCATTGTAAGTAGCTACTCCACCACCAGACTTCAGATACATATAGTAGTCCTTGGTGATATTCTGCAGACTAAAATAAATGTGTCTCTGTAAGAAAAGAGTTTTAACACGATTCTCATCTAAAGAGATGTTCATTTGTAGAGTTCTGGTCGTCTCACCATTGCTAAAATCCATTAACAGACCGTTTCCATCCATTATTACATCGAAATCATTGGGCTTCTCTACAACAGAGTTAATCGTGTAAGTATCAAAATCATTAGTGTACGTTCTTACATCTAAATCTTGTCCAATAATTCTACCTACAGGTAATAACATATAATAATCACCCTTTAACTCTCCTGGCATTGTGAATGATACATCATAGATATATCTAAAAGGGAATAATCCATTTCCAGTATTTGGTAGCTGATAGCTCTTATTATCAATTAACTCCATTCCATCAAGATTATCTTTCAACAGAATGTCAGTTTCAGAATAAACTGCATTGATTGGTGTATCAAATATTGGGTCAATAGTCACTTGATAGTTACTCAACTCCGTACCAATGACATCTTTGGTTGTGAAGCCTTCAGCCTTTTCATCATAGACTAATTGGAATTCAGCTGAATTGTCGACAATGAGAGAAACTTCTACATGATTTCCAGTAAAAACTTCTGGTTCTTCGTCACCAAATGCTGGTACAGCGCTTTTTACTGTTACAACTGGATGTTCGTCAGTTGTCATAACAGAACTCACATATAGTACCGATTCGACATCACTGTTGTATACTGAACCATCAATGTCAGTATAACAGCTTACTGCGCATACAGATATGCATAGTAATAATAAAATATGTTTAGTAATATTATTCAATTCTTACAGCGAGTTAGAAATTCTTATTACAAATATAATGAAATCCCCTATCAGAAGTTGAATTTTAACACTATTTACCACAGTATTATAACTATGAAGAGGTATGAAAGCTAGAATTGCAGATTTGCCGACACGGAAGGAACTAGTGGTAATACAGAATATTGCCTCAAGTTATCGTTATCTCTGGGAATTACATCAAGGTAAAATGGATTCTGACGGTTATATAGATTGTATACACCAACTGTAAATTTCAGTTTACCCCAATCAAGATCATTATAAAAATTAAACCCAAAGTCTAACCTATGGAACGGATCTAGTCGATCGCCATTAATTTCACTATAAAGAAACTTATATCGATCATCTTCTATAGTTACACGACTCGGCACTGTTATCGGATTTCCGGTTGCAAACAACCAATTGGCTGCAACTTCCATTTTATCCGAAATTTGATAAATCAATGACGTTTTGAATGAGTGTCTTCTTTCAAATCTATATGGGAATCGGTTCCCATTGTTAATAAGATCAAATTGACGATCCGAGAACGATAATGTATAATTAACACCAGCTACTAACTTTCCTATCGATTTATCAATGCCCATTTCTGCACCATATGCTCTTCCTTCGCCTTGTGGTATTAGAAGCTCCCAATTTGAATTTTCAGAAATGTCTATAACTCCTCCTGCATTAAAGGTTGTCAGGTTCTTCATTGTACGATAGTATCCTTCGATATACATCTCAAACTGTTCGCTAAGAGGAAAAGTCAGACTTGCACTTACGTTAGATGAAAGTTGTGGTGGAATACCAGATGTTGTAGGTACCCAAATATCAAGTGGCCAACCTAGCGAGGTAGTGGATATTCGATGATTAAATTGGCTCAAACGAGCATATGACACTCTGAATTTCGCATTACCTAACATCTGAAGCAAACTCACTCTAGGTTCTGGTATAAAGTATATTTTATCTCCATCACCCGTATGAACAGATTGGTTAAGACCAAATGATAATACATTTCGTTCTCCATATTGCAAATCAAATTGTCCATATAGTCTCCCTTCAATACCTTGAAGTACATCTGACTCTAGCTGGACTGCAAAATCTGATCTTACTGGAACTTCACCAGCTAATGTAAAGTCTGATAATTCATTCCCTAATAACGTTGCAGGATTATAATTGTGAGATACGAGATGCAATCCGATACTTAACTTATTCCCTGTTGGATAAACTCTATCTAGATCAAGTTGCAAACCAAGGTCCCTTATCTGAGACCCAAATAATGCTCCATCAAATGTAATGATGTCGGGTACAGTGTCTGAATTGGTAAACGTCACAAGATTCAATAGCTCAAATACATCAAGACTATATCCTGTATAATATACATTTGTCCGCAGGAATGTGGAATTACTCACCTTGTGGTTCCATTTCAATCCAAATAAGGTATTGGTACTAGAAAAATCGAATATTCTTTCTGATTCGACTGGAAAACCTTCAATTTCTCCAAAAGATACAACATCACTATTAAATGCGTCATTCCCATTAAAAAATGTAAAGAAGACTCTATTATTAGGGTTGAGTTTGAAATTTACCTTACCAAAAAGATCATAGAACCGATAATTCCTATCACCTTGGCCTTGAGCTTGATTATTGATTGCATTTGATGCAGACGAGATAAATGGATCTAGCAATGTTCTCCTAGCAGAAAAAATAAATGAGGACTTACCCTTTTCTATTGGTCCCTCTATTGAAAACTTACCTGTTATACTACCAATCCCAACTTCACCCCCGAATTTATTAATATTTCCTTCTTTGGTTCTGATATCCACAACAGATGCTAGTCGACCACCATACTTAGCAGGAAAAGAGCTTTTATACAGTTGACTATTCTTAATCGCATAGTTATTGAATACAGAAAACAAACCTAGCGCATGGTTCACCTCATATACTGGTACTCCATCCAGCAAAAATAAATTATGCTCAACATTTCCTCCCCTGACACTCAATCCGCCTACACCATCAGCTCCAGTAGATACACCTGGACTTGATTGAATAAATTTCAAAATATCAGATTCTCCAGCTAATGGTACCATTGCAGATAAAAGTTTGACTGGTACTTGTAGTGGGTTATCTACAGTCTCATCTGCATTGAAAGGATCATCAACGATCAACACTTCATTTAGCTGACTTTTAGACTTTAGTTTCAAGTTGATAATTGTATCGTCATCTATCTTCTGAGAAACTACTTCGGAACTGTACCCTATATAACTGCAATAAAGCTGTAGATCTGACACTGGCACAGATATAGAATAAAAGCCATATTCATTAGATGAAGTACCATACTTATTATCAGCCGTATAGACATTTGCATAAGGGAGAGACTCTCCACTATCTATATCGGTTATTGACCCACTAATGGTGACATATGTTGTATAGTCAATTGGTATGGGTTTTTCCTTTACCTCCTTTTCAGGTTCATAGGCAAACTCTTCTGATTCTATAACAATCTGGCTACCTACTATTCGATACTTAAGGTCAGTACCTGATAACATTGCATCCAATATCTGCCCAACTGGTTTTCCTTTGGCAGAAATAGTGATAACAATATTGTTGGGGATAATATCATTCCGATACGCAATATTCACGTCACTCTTTTTAGCTAAACTGACCAATGCATCTTCTAAGAGCATATCATCTGCGTAGAATATTACCTTCTTTTCGTCAGGGTAATCAATTTGTGCATCAATTAGAGGTAAAAATGCAAACGAAAGCAGTAAAACGGTAAAAAACTTGAATGTCATCTATCAATAATTGAATGAAAATCCATACCAAATGTACGTGATAATCAAGCCATTATTGTAAAAATGAAAAGAAGATTGGGAAAGTGAAAGGGTATGTTACTTAAATGTAACTTCGTACGTATTGCCTGAAACCTTATCTGCATTAAGGTCAAAGGAAATCTCAATTGTCTCTATAATAGACTCAAGGTTTTGATTATCTAAAACCGCTGATGTAAAGTTCATATCCGATACCTTTGAGACATCATAGTCAAAATCTACATTGTAAAAAGATCCTAATCTATCGAACACTTCTTCAAGTGGAGTATCTACAAAAGATATAGACCCTCTAGTGAAATCAACGATTGTTTTGTCAGCTCCTATATATTCGGTCACCTCATTGGTTTTGAGATTATGAACAAGCTTTGTGCCTTCAGATAATTGGAAAGTTTTATCACCATAATAATAAACACCTCCTCCTTCAAACACATTAATGACAACATCATCATTACCAGTTTCAGCAGCGAATACAGTTCCAGATATAAGTAGTCGATTACCTGCAAGATTCATTACCAATGGATTCTTGGATACTTTAACATCGGCATATATCTGACCTTCTTCAAGACTTACTTTATTCTTATCGCTGTCCTGATCTCCAAAAATATTCATAATAGAGCCTGGGAACATCGTCAGAACACTGCCATCCTGCATCGCAAAAGTCTTAATTTGCTCTGTTTCGTTTGCTAGAGATGTATACTTCTCGGGATATAGGAACCAAAAACCTGCTACTAATGCAACGGTTGCTGCAATTGCAACGGCTTTGGTTGCTGTTTTGCTAAAAAATAATGAAAGATTAGAAACAGCTTCAGCGGATTCTACACTTACAGAAGGAACTTCAGTAATTATGCTTTGTTGAAAATTTTTGAATGCTGACTGAGAGTCAAATGTATGATTCGACTTGTAACTGCCTGCTAAATCCCAAGCATCTTCTAACTCAGCTGCGACAAGACTTGCAGAAGAATAACCACTAGCAGAACTAGTAGATTCAACCTCCGAGATTGACTCGGAAAGCTCAGTTATTAATGATTTGATATTTAATTCGTTGTTCAACATTCGATGTTATGACCCCTTAAAAGTAAACTACCCCTATGGAAAAGTCAAATTTTTGAGAAGTTTTTGAGTTCATATCGCAAAATCTTTAATGCTTTAGAGATTTGATTCTCAACAGTTTTGGTAGAAATCTGCATTTTCTCTCCTATTTCCTTATAGCTAAGCATTTCAAATCTAGACATTATAAATACTAATCTACACTTCTCCGGAAGTGTATCAATTACCTTATTAATATGTGCTTCTAATTCTGATTTCTCTATCTCACCTTGTGCATCAGCTGCATTATCAGATGTTGATTTGACAGCATCGATATCTTCAATCTGAACTCGTTGAGCTCTGAGCCAGTTTAGTGATCGATTGACCACTGATCTCTGTAAGTAACCTGTAAGAGAGGTGCTAACATTTAAGTTTTCTCTTTTCTTCCAGATATCTACAAATAAATCTTGGACTATATCCTCGGCAATTTTTTGATCTTTGACATATCGAATTGCTTTCAAACAAAGTTGCGAATAATGGTGTTCATACAACATTGTCATCGCCAACTGACCTTCTTTAGGTAGTTTTTCTAATATTTGGTCATCAGTTATAAGCAATGTCTTGAAATCTTGATTATTTTAAGGGTTGTTAGATTAAGTTGATTCAGTTCGATGGACGTTAAAACAATACCAATTAACACACAAAACAAACTAAACTTATGCAATTTACATTAAGACTACCATTTATGGGATTAGTAACTAAGTTATTCGCAATATCTACATTATTTTTTATTCTTAGTTGCCAAAATAGCCCAACTGCTAAATCTAGCGACACTAAGGTGAAAAACCCTCCGATTGCACCATCTACAGAATTAGCAGATTTCCCTAGTTCACCTCTTTTTGACGATGCGAAGCTAAGCAATATGAAATATACTGAAGGAAAGTTCTCTTTTGATGTTGATAGTAAGTCATATGAGCTTGGTAGCCAAACAAACGATGCAGGAGCAAAAATGTGTGCGAACTCTGGAAAGGGTCAACACATCCACCTAATCATTAATAATGAGCCATATGCTGCAAAATACGAAGCAGAATTTGATTATGAAGTGCCAAATGGTGATCATTACTTACTTGCATTTTTAAGTAGATCCTATCACGAAAGCATCAAACAACCTAATGCCAAAATTGCTCAAAAAATCAAAGTAAAAGATCAAAGTATCATATCAACGGAAGATATCGATCAATCAATGGTATTCTATAGCAGGCCAAAAGGAACCTATGTAGGCAAGGATACTGAGAAGGTAATGCTAGACTATTACCTCCTAAATCCCAAGCAAGGACAGTATGTCACTGCCAATGTCAATGGAAGCGATATGGATCTCAAGAAGTGGAAGCCTTACTTTTTAGAAGGATTACCTATGGGTGAGAATACAATAACGCTGACACTAAACAATGCTGACGGCAGTAAAGTAGATGCACCACTCAATCCTGTAACTAGAACTTTCACCCTCAAAGCGGACCCAGAGAGTAATATGTAAAAAAGTGCTGCCAAAAGCATTGCCCAATTAAATAAATCAATGTAGTTTTGCACTCCCAAGAAAAATCGAGGATTAGGTGTTGTTGATTATACAAAGTAGATAATAACCAGCAAACCACACTTCGCAAAGCTTCGAAGGGAAAAGTAAAAATGGTGGTTGTAGCTCAGTTGGTTAGAGCATCGGTTTGTGGTACCGAGGGCCGCCGGTTCGAATCCGGTCTTCCACCCAAAGCGGGATTTTCAGCAATGAAGGTCCCGTTTTTTATTTTTAGATTTTTAGATCTTCGGGGGTTATCGATTTGCAGATGCTTATATCGAAGAACGAGCTTACTCTGGGTGATCGAACTAATTCTACATCGACATCCACACTTATTACTCTGGGAATTTAAGAATCTATATGGTAAAGTGTTAAAAAATGTACACATTCATACAGATATAATATTTTAATCGCATTTCGTACAACAAAACACTCGATTCAAATACTTTGATAAGCCATTGGGGGTGCAATGGGCAATATTAGAGGGAGTAAATTAATATATTAGCGATTATATCCCAACTTAGGAGTAGACAAGCGATGACCAAACAAGAGTTTGAAAAGCAATACGATATTGACGTATCCAATGAAAGAATTGGTGGCGGAGGTTTCGGTGATGTCTATAAGGCCTATGATAACATCAATGATATCTATAAGGCTATTAAGATTGCGCCAGTCAAATTTATAGGAAACAAAAAATTTTCCTTGATACAAGAATTTGCTGCCACTAAGGATCTGGTAGCACATAAGAATATAGCTAATTACGAAGCTGTCTATCAATTTGAAAGCTACAATGGCATCTTTGATTTTGCTGTTATGCAGTATTACCCATTAGGTAATCTCAAGGAGCTACTTGCCAATCATAAGTTAAGTACAACACAGAAAATACAAATTGCTGAAGGTCTTATTAATGGGATAAACTTTCTCCATCAGCACAGAATTATCCATAGAGACATCAAGCCAAGTAACATCTTGGTCTCCAAAAGACATGACGTCTACACCCCAAAAATAGCAGATTTTGGTCTTAGTAAATTCTATGACAACGAATTCGAAAGTATTTCCAACAGTGTTGGAGCAGGCACATTAGAATACTCCTCACCAGAACAACTGAAAGGACTCAAACTCAAACCAAATACCGATCTATGGTCATTAGGAGTATTAATCTATGAGTTATTCTCAGGAAGGATTCCCTTTGAAACAGATACTGCTACTGGTCACTCTGCAAATAGAAGGTTGAAAATTCTAGAAAATATTGGGTCCAAGAAAACAATTACTGGAATAGACAATTGCCCATATCCTTACAATCAGATTGTAAGACTTTCACTAGTACATGACCCAGATGAAAGGGTTGAATCTGCTCAAATGTTAGTAGACCTTATTGCACAATCGAAGAGAGAAGCAAGCAACTCAACTGGATCAAATCCAAATATCTACAAGACTCCAGGTGACACAGATATTGTCACCAAAGAAGAGCTAGAGGTACTCATCAATGCCGAGAGAATACAACAAGAAAAGCAGGACAAATTTGACAAACAAGTCGCTCAAGGTGATGCCTACTTCAAAATCCACAATTACAACAAGGCGATAACTGCATATCAACAAGCAGCAGAGATATTTCCAGATCAACCAAATTTATCAATTAAAATTACTGAGTGTAGACGACTTATAGAAAAAGAGGAAGCTGATAGGCGATATAAAACTAATAAAGAGAAATACGATTCTTTGATTGCCCAAGCAAGTCAATCATTCAAAGATGGCAATTTCACCAAAGCCTTATCACATTTAGAAACTGCCAATACTCATCTCTCTCTTGAAGGGGAAGGATTACAGCTCTA
>CALISO010000139.1 GCA_938041445.1 uncultured Saprospiraceae bacterium | reverse complement strand
TATGGTAAGACTCTGATAATGGGTGATGCCGCCCATGCCATCGTTCCTTTCTATGGTCAAGGGATGAATGCTTCTCTTGAAGATGTCAGAGTATTTGACAATCTGATTGAAGACTATGGCGATGATTGGGATCTAATCTTCTCTACTTTCCAAGATGTCAGAAAAGAAAATGCTGATGCGATTGCTGACTTGGCAATTGATAATTTTTATGAAATGCAAGACAAGGTAGACGATGAAGATTTTAGGCGTAAGCGAAAGATAGAGATGCAGCTTGAACAAACTTATCCAGATTATTACTCAAAATATTCACTAGTCACATTTAGACCTGAACTGACTTATAAGCATGCGATGGTACAAGGACGAGCTCAAGATGAAACTTTGCTTGACATGGTGATGCAAGAGAATCATACTGAATTGAAGTTAGAAGATTACTACGATCGGTTGAAGGTGTTTAGTATGAGGTTGTAAGAGATTTTGGTTATCTCATTACGACTAGTTTTCAGTCTTACTAAGGCAAGACGTCGCTACAAAAATTTTGAAGTTATTGGCGAAGCGGCATACATAGTATCAAAGCGAACTAAAGAAATTGACTGAAGAAAGATTGAGAGCCTAAGACACAAGTTAGTCCACAGCTACTATGAAATCGACCTTGTATCATCTGGAATTCAAAGAATGAAAAAATTCCTGAACTCTACTCTGCCGTTACAGAGTTGCTATCAATCTGGTAGTTTCTCTTCCTCTCTAAAAATGAAAGCCAACAATGACTTGTCCAATGTTGAGAAACTTTAGTTCCATCCACCGATCGTTAGCATCTGGATCAAAGGAATTAGGATCCATTCTGATCTTGCCATAAAGTGCAAGACTTGGTTCTGTTGACAAAGAAAAGTGCTTCCCAAGTTTGCATTGAATTCCGAAGAATGGCAAAAGACCTATTGTGGTATTGACTCTATCAGCACTTTTAAGAATCCCCTGACCAAAAGTCAAATCCAAACCAGGATAGAACCGCCACTTTTCAATTTCTTTGTAATTGAAATCGTAGCCAACTCGAAATTCATAGTTGGTAAAATCACCCTCCTCTGTACTCACATCTAGACTAGATGCAACTCTAATTCTACTGGTCTCTGTGATTGCATACCTGTAACTGATGTCAAGATTATTGACCTGCTCATTAAAGAGGACAAAAAACTTCGAAGCGTTGATCCCAACATGATGCTTGGTAGACGAAACAACTTCTGAGCCAGATTGATCAGCCTGGGAAAAAAGTAAGGTGCTTATTCCGAGTATAAGCACCTGTGTAATTAATATTATTCTTACCATTCACCAGTGAATTCCTTAACGATGATTTCCATATCCTCAAGGAAACTATCTACAAAGTTCGCAGCACTTTCTGTACTTCCATCCTTATAGAAAATCATAAAATTTTCTTCGGCCTCATCATATTCTAGGTCAGCGATTTTGACATTTTTAAATAGGACATCTAGGTCAAGTAAACTATTGATCTCTGACTCAGAAGGATCTTCCATCCCTAACAATTCTCCTAAACCGGCTAATGACTGAACTGTAAGGTCACCCACATCAAGTGTTGCATGAAGTTTGACTACTGATTCTTCTGACAAGTTCTCAAAGTCATCATCAGCCAACTCTAGCTCTGCCTCTAAAGACAAATCACAAGAATTTCCGTCACTAAATGATAACACTCCTGAATATTCTGTAGTGGATAATCTATCAACATCAACTGAAATATTCATTGGATCCAAAAAGATTCTCGCATCGATCTCTACTGGAATCTCATAATCAGCGTTATCCGCATAGGTCATATTGTCCAAGTTGAGTTCAAATGTTCGCTGACCATCAACATTGACTAATGTATGAGCTATGTTAGGCAGGTAAACACTTTCTCCATCTATACTAACTAACTGATCCTCGTATCGATCGACTAGTACAACTACATTGTTAGTTGTAGCATCTGGTGAACTTGGAAACTGAAGGGTTACTGTATTTTCAGATGCATTTGACTTGTTCCAAGATCCCGAACTTAAGTTATAAGTGTAAGTCCCTGCATGGTAATTGATATTGAATCTCTGACTATCGTCAATATGATCAAAATCAAAGACTTGTTCAAATCCTTCAGCGAGATTTTCAGCCCACTCCTCATTATGAGCTTCGCCTTCACTTACATCTAGCATATCCCTTAGAAAGATGTCGATTGACCTAGCTTGTGTCATCTCTTCCATACAGACTAGCATATTATCCATTGTTGACTGGATATTCTCTCTGTCTTCTTCTACAGATGTTGGTACTACCTCTTCCATATTATCCTTATTACAAGAAAACATTGTCAAGGTGATAAGTAAGCAAGTAAAAATAGATAGAGTAAAGTAGTTGATTCGCATTGTCATAGTTTGAATGGCTTAATTTAAAATAGTTTTGGTGATAAACGTTAAACGTGGATGAAAATATTGCGTTTTCTTTATTTAGTCTTTTAAAACAAAAAATCTCTGCTTAGAGTCCTGGATGAAAGTACTACCATCAAATTAACATACGTAACGTGAATCAAAATCTTTGGATAAGTAGTTATAAAAAACAACCTTCTTTTACACCTGTCAAAATCAGAATGCGTTGATCCCCTGCAGGTGTCATTATAAACATAGGATGCTTTCCATATCCTTGGAGAGTTTGTAACTTGTGAAATATTATTACATTAATATCTCTCATGCTCATCACCCTCACCCACAATCACAGCACCTATACTTCAGATTTGGCTAGACCGATCGACTGCTCCATCCCAGTGGGTCAAGTTAAGTGCTTTCATTCTACTGACTACAAAGCAACTCCATACACATCAGGGAATTTTGTGGGTTCAGTATCCAAGGGAGCACCGGTCAACTTCTATGATGTCCAGATGAATCCTCATGGCAATGGCACTCACACTGAATGTCTCGGACACATTACC
>CALISO010000138.1 GCA_938041445.1 uncultured Saprospiraceae bacterium | reverse complement strand
TCAAAATATTGATGGAAGATTATCCTTAAGAGAACTGCACCAACAAATAACAAACCAATAAGGACTAAAAACACGATGCTGAGTCCAACAGCTGGATTATTATACGTGGAGGCGCAGAGAAACAGAATTGAATTAATCGCTATAAATGTGAAAATCCCACCACTCCTTCTGTATAGCAATACGTTTTCTCCACTTGCAATCATATTGAAAAGGAGAAACACTCCAGTGACAATAAGCGGCATAGCAATCATACTATATATCCACCTTACGCTATATTTTTCAAATGTTGTGGCGGGAATACTAAAATATTGTTGTTTCGATTGTGGAGCTCTAAATTCTGGGAAGGCAAAGTATGTGGAGAGGAGCCCATACACATAGAGGATTATGTAGTGCCAGTGTTGAAGTCCCTCTCTTTTGGTTCAAGATTATCGATTGTAACTGATCCTTCTTGTGGGAATCTCGAACCAGCGATTAACTTTAGTAGGGTAGACTTACCAGTACCATTTTTACCAAGCAGCCCATAGATAGTTCCTCTATCAAGGGTAAGGTTGAGATTGTCAATGAGTCGCTGCTTGTTATCGTAACTAAAGTCTACAGAAGTAAGTGAAACCATAGTGCTTTGATTTAGTGTATTAGTTCAATAGTACACCAAGGCTATCGTAAAGAATTCAAAATTGCAAGGAATTGCAGAAAAAGGTTGATAACGAGAGGAAAAGCCAGGTAAGGTATAGGCATATAAAAAGCCGCTTCGAATTAATCGAAGCGGCTTAAAAACCGGTCTTTGTTAAGTCTTATACTATTAGTCAAATAGGTATCTAAGACCAATTTGCATCTGCCATCTAGAACTTTGGATTCCGCCATCATCGATAGCTGCGAACGGATCGTTGTCTTCAGTTAAATTAGATGGGTCGAAAGAAAATGTAGGAGTATTTGTTCCATCTTGGAATCCTTCGAAGTTTAGTAATTCAAAGTTTCCAAAGCTACCTACGAAGTATCTTCTTCCCCAGTTGTTGTTGACAAGGTTACCGACATTGAAGATATCTAGTGACACCTGAAACTTGTGTGTTTTATTCCCAATATCAACTCCAACATCTTGAAGAATCTTAAGATCCATTACGTGGCTCCACAATCCTCTATTGCTATTTCTCTCTGCATAGTTACCTCGGTTCTCACTGAGGTAAGGATCGTTCTCGATAAATGCATCAAGAGCTGCCCACTGATCTGCAGCAGTCAAGTCACCATCATCCACTAGTATAATGTCACTAGATGTTTCTGGTATATAGATAAGAGATCTTTCTCTTGAATCTTCACTAGTTAGGTTGCCATTATCATTATAGATGTAACTATATGGAGTTCCTTGTACACTTTCGTGGAAAAGCGTAATCGTTGTTCCAAGGTTATCACTAAGATAATTGAACTTTCTACTCAATGCCGCGATGAACCTAGATCCAGGGGAGAAGTCTGATCTTGATAATTGTTGATCAAAGTTTCTACCGCCGACAGAATGAAGACCTCTCCATTGAGAAGAGTTCTGAGAGCTTGTCCCATCAAATACAGCGAAAGCATCTCCATAAGAGTAAGCCACATTAGCAAACATATTGCTACTGACTCTACCTGTCGCACTTATTGTCGCATTGTAGCTATATCCTTCTGTAGTATTGTATCCAAGTAGTATTCTACCATATGTAGGGTCAATCTCATCTCTTCTATCGTAGATTGGTCTATCATCTGGAGTTCCTGATAGGTTTCCGATTGACTGCTTAAGGTTTACGTTTTGATACGCAACATTTTGAAGTGTCTTGTTGAAAAGTCCATCTAACTGTATAGTCCAATTGTCTGACAACTTATGATCAAGGGCCAAATTCAATTTGAGGAATTGTGGCAATTTAAAGTCTTCAGCGAATAAGTCAATAGACCCTGAAGGTTGAACATTGCTTAAATCAATATTTCCTGGAGGTTGGTTTTGCGGATTCGGGTCAAATGTAATTCCAGAGTTAAATTCTGTTCCGACATTAAGTCCGTAATTGTTGAAAGCTCCACCAACCCATACGAGTGGTGCTCTACTAGTAAAGATTCCAGCTCCACCTCTTAGCTGTGTAGAATTATCACCGTTGATATCCCAGTTGAATCCAATTCTAGGAGAGATCTGTAATTGAGGTTGAATAAATTCACCAACTTCTGCACCTCGGAGGTCGTATCCTTCTGCCTCGATTAATGCAATTGTCTCAGTATTAAACTGTTCATTTCCAGGAGTATCAGAATAGAATGGAAGATCAAGTCTCAATCCAGCCGTCAACTGGAAGTTGTCAGTCACTTGAATTTTGTCTTGAGCATAAAGTCCAAGTTGGCCTGCAGTGAATGATGCAACGGCTGCAGACTCATCTCCTGAAAGATTATCTACAAGTGAAAAGTTTCGTTCGTAATCAGATGCTTCTCCATCGTCAAGAAATGTCTGAAGGTCGTCAAATTCATAGTCACCAAAGTTTCTTGCAATGAAGAGGTTATCCACAGCATAGAACTCATTGTGAGTACCAAATGTGAAAGTATGCTTACCCTTGTACAATTGAAGATTATTTGTAATAGTGAGTATGTCTTGGTTGAGGAGATTCGCAGTACTGAATCTTTCACTACCAAAAGCGATTCCTCCTGATCCATCATTGATAAACACATATGGAAAATCTGATCCAGTTGGATCTCTATCATCTCTTACTGCTGAGTATCCTACAATCAGATTATTACTCATACTTGAGTTAAATAAAGTGTTGAGTTCAACAGATGCAGTAGTTGTTTTCGAGTCAAATGACTCACTTGAGTTCAAGAAGTTAATGCTGTTGAAGTCTGATTGCACACCTTCTAGGTTGTTGGCATGAACGTGAGAAAGCTTAAAAGCAAGCTTGTTCCTATCATTGATGTTATAATCGATTTTCAGATTGTACTTTTCTGAATCTAAGAATCTTTCATTATCAATATAAGTACCTGGATCATATCCGTATCCTTGTAGTTTTGTTACTAACTCATCAAGTCTATCTGAATTAGAATCTCCGATATATGTACCAAAGTCAAATGGAAGAGGAGTTGTTTCTCTCTGAATTTCAGCATTGATGAAGTAGAATAGCTTGTTTTCGATTAAAGCTCCTCCCAATCTAAATCCAGTTGTAGAAGCCGTGAAGTCATTAAGCTTAGGTCTATCTTCTCTAGCTACATCTTCATCGTCTGTGGGTTGTCTACCCGCAAGTGATTGATTTCTAAAGTAAGTGTATACCGAACCTTCAAGGTTATTGGTACCAGATCTTGTAATTGCATTGATTGCAGCTCCACCAAATCCACCCTGAGTCACATCAAATGGCGCAAGATTTACCTGAAACTCTTCAATAGCATCAACGGAAATAGGTGACACACCAGTTTGGCCACCGTTAGTACCAGATCCAGCAAGTCCGAACACATCGTTACTAATAGCACCATCAATATAGATAGAGTTATACCTATTGTTCTGGCCGGCAAATGAAAGCGAAAGGCCATCATTTCCCTCAGTTGTTCTACTCTGAGGTGTCAATCTTGTAAAGTCTCCAATCGCTCTAGACACAGTAGGCAGAGCATTGATTTGTTCTTCATCAACAACAGTTTCTGCTCCAGTCTTAGTGCCATCAAATAAACCGCCAGCGGAGATAACAATTTCTTCCAAGCCTATAGAAGTTGTAGAAAGTTGCCCATCAACTTTGAGGTTTTGACCCAAGTTGAGATAGATGCCTTCATCCGCAAAGTCTTCAAAGCCAACATAGCCGACCTCAATTTTATATGGTCCACCAACTCTCATACCTATGAGTCTGTAGAAACCATCAATATCAGTAATACCACCGTATACAGTACCAGAAGGAATGTGGGTAACCACAACATTGGCACCGATGAGACTTTCTTTGGTCTCAAAGTCGGTAATTTTTCCACTCATAGAAGCAGAAGTTGACCCCTGTGCCCATATAGACAAGCTGGACATCAGAAGTAAAGCAAAAAGTAACAGTTTTTTCATTTCAGATTAATTTTTTAAGTACAATAGAATAAGTTAACAATGTTACATAGATTAACATAACAATGTTACAATTTTCATATGATCATATTATCACCTATGATCAAAAGTTATTAACAATACCTTAACGTTGGTAAATCCTAAAGACATTCATAATTTTAAGCCTATTATTGAGCACTAATCATAAACAGTTTTTTTGAAAAAAACAGAACTCAAGTTTTCAAGTTATCAATGGGCAGAATTAGATATTGACACCCTGTATGATATGATGAGATTAAGACAGGAAGTCTTTATTGTCGAACAGGATTGTCCATATCTTGATGCTGATGGCAAAGACCAAAAAGGTCACCATGTTACGATGAGACATCAAGAACAATTAGTAGGATACACAAGGTTGTTACCATCTGGTATTAGCTATCCAGCGTACACTTCTATCGGTAGAGTTGTCATAGATAAGAATGCAAGAGGTAATGGCTGGGGTTATCTTTTGATGCAGTACTCAATCGACAAGTGCAAGGTTTTGTGGCCAAAAGAGCAAATCAAAATTTCTGCACAAGCTCACCTCAAAGCCTACTATGAGCAATGCGGTTTCCAATGGACAGGAGAAGAGTACTTAGAAGACAACATCCCACACATCGGAATGGTTGAATCTAAAACGAAGTAGTTTACTAGCCTTCTAACCTTACATTAGCAGTGACATTCGATGCCCTTCTAGCTGGAAGAAGGCTCCCAAAGAATCCAATCGATAAGACAGTCAATGCAACGATGATAAAGTCAGTAAACCTCATTTCAATCGGATAGGATGGTACAATAAAGGTTTCTGACATTGTAAGTAGGCCAAGTTTTTTCTGAAGAATGAAGAAGCTTATCGCAATGACAAACCCCAAAAACAACCCAATAGCACTCATCAACATACCAGTACAAATTACGGTATTACTCACTTGATGTTTTTCAAATCCCATTGCCACGAGAGTTGCAAAATCATTTTTCTTTTCCAGAACAATCATCCACAGAGACGCGACTAGATTGAACGCGATGAGTAGCAGAGTAAACCCAACAATGAGAAAGGCTATCCATTTTTCAATTCTTAATAATTTCAGATAAGACTCATCCTGTTCATATCTGTTTTTGATTGTAAGATTAGGAAGCATCTTGGCAAGGTCTGATTGTACTTGATCTACATTGTCATCATTAGTGACTTTTATTTCTATACTAGACCACTCACCAGGTTTTTCAAATAATCTTGCCGCCATTCCATATGAGCCAATGATATATTGATGATCGCTATCACTTTGGATTGAGACGACACCAGATGGATACATTTCTTGCCGATTAAACTCTCTTCCAGCTTTAGGTTTTTTGAGAGGTGTGTATACAGTTAATGGGAGAAGAGATTGGTTGATTTGGATACCAAGTTTTGCTCTCAAGGTTGAACCGATGAGACCTTTTTGAATCCCATTGTTTTCTAGAGTGTATCTGCCATAAAGTAGAGTAGTGTCAATACTCGTGACCTTAGAATAGCTATTGTCAACACCTTTCAGAATTCCGATTTCTTGGATGTCATCATACTGAAATAGGGCTAAATCTTCAATGCAAATTGAAAAATGGTCGATGCCTTCATTATTCTGTAGAATATCGCGAAGTTCGTCACTGATCAACATTGACTTGCCAGTACTAGGCTTTATCTCTAAGTCAGGATTGAATGGATTAAACAACCCACTTAAGAGTCCTTCGAAGCCATTGAAGACTGACAGGATAATGATAAGTGCTGCTGTACCGATGGTTAATCCAAAGATGGTAATGCTAGAAATAATGTTAATCGCATTAGTCGACTTCTTTCCTAGTAGATATCTTCTTGCAAGTTGGAGCGGTAGTCGCATTGAGGTTAGTTAGCAGCTGATTGGTGAGCATTGTAGTCATCCATTGCCTTATAGATAATTGACATCGCTTTTGGGCGATAATTCTTCTTTGAGAATACAGAGTTTTCCATTGATGGGTACGTACGATTAGACAAGAAGATAAAGATCAAGTCATACTCCGGGTCAGCCCACACAGCGGTACCGGTGAATCCAAGGTGACCAAATGTACGTGGCGAGGCTTCTTCAGCCATATTCTCAGTTTTCTTAGGGTCAAGTTGCTTCATATCAAAGCCTAGTCCTCTTCTTTTAGAGGTTCGATAGCGTGATGTGAATTGTCTTATGGTTTCAGCCTTGAGATATTCATAACCACCGTACGATCCACCGTTGAGTAGCATTTGCATCAGCACCGATAGGTCCGTGGCATTACTAAACAATCCAGCGTGCCCAGCCACACCACCTAGCATTGCTGCACCCATATCATGTACATAGCCATGGACGGTCGTGTTTCTAAAGTATGTATCTTTCTCACTAGGCACTATCTGAGACAACGGAAACTTCCCAACAGGATTGAAGCCTATATGATGTAATCCTAATGGTCGATAGAACTTCTTATTACTATACATATCAAGGGTGAACCCAGACTCCTTTTCTACCACATCTTTAAACAGATAAAATCCTAGATCACTATACTTATATGCATCACTACTACGAAGATCACTGCTGTAAATCCTATCACGGATTGAATCTTTGTACATATCCAGTAGATACATATTTTCATTGACCTTGAGATTATAGCCGTCTCTCTTGGTTTGAGAATAATATCCTTCCTTAGTCTTGTTCTTATCCTCCTCCATAGTATTAGAGTAGAATGGTATCCAACCTGCTAGACGTGCTTGATGTGCCAGAACTTCTTCCCCGACGATATTTAACTTGTTGGTCGTATCTAAGTCAGGGAGATAAACCTTAAGAGGCATTCGTTCATCCCAAATATTTTTGTCCTTTAGAGACATTAATGAGATTGTTGTAGACAGCACTTTAGTAACTGATGCAAGGTCATAAAGGTCATCAGTCTCTACAGGTGTTTTTTTGTCATAGGTATGATATCCGTATGCCTTGTTTAAGATGATATTCCGATCTTTTGCTACGAGTATCTGACAACCCGGAGCTGCCTTTCGGCTAATCATATCTTCTATCAGACTATCAAGAGCGACAAGCTTTTTTGAATCGATCCCAACAGCTTCGGGTATATTATATCCAAGGCGCTGAAGATTAGAAGTGATTAATTGAGTCCCAAAAGGGAAGTCATCACTTGCAGTAATGGGCAGTTTTCCTTCTATACTGAATGCACCGAAAAGTGCTTGTGCAGCCTTATCTTGAGCAACTTCAGTATCCTCATAAGCAACTAAGATTGACGAAAGTCCACCAAAATATTTCAAAGAATATGGAGAACCAAAAATGGTTAGTATAACCTTAGTTCTCCCACTTAAAGCAAATATCAGGTCAATTTCATCTTGGCTAATACCGTAGTTTTTAGAACCTCGACTACTCATATCATGAAGGCTTACGAATACTGCATCACTGTTGGATAGTGTAGTGAGCAACCGTTGTCTTTTATCTGCGGATATGACAGATCCTACGTGGTGATGTTCTACTTGAGCATATGAAGCAAGCCGTTCTTGGAATGGGGTGACAGTATCACTACCTAGGCTAAGACTGCTAAATTTTCTATCGATTAATCGTCTGACAGGGATAATTTGATCATTATTTTTGACTAGAGTCAATGACTTTTCAGTCAGTTCTCTGATTAGGACTTCTCCCGAAATAGAATTGAGATCTCTCTCAACAGCAGAAGGCGAATAAACAACGGGTGTTGTAGAAAGACCGACCTCATACTTGGCCTTCAAGATTCTTCTTACACTCTCATCAAGACGATATTGAGAGATCGTGCCATTTGTGACGGCTTCTTTGAGAGTAGATACAGCGGCCTTGAGATCTCTAGGCAAGAGTAAGATGTCATTACCTGCTAGGAATGCTTCTAACTCTGCTTGGCCTGGAGCAAAGTGTTTGGCAACTCCTTGCATATCCATTGCATCAGTGAATACGAGACCATCATAACCAATAGTATCTCTTAGTAAACCCTCTATAGCTTTGTAAGACAAAGTAGTGGGTCTGTTTTCTCTACCATCTATTGCTGGTACTTGTAGATGAGCAGACATCATACTCTTGATCCCTAACTCTGATAACATTCTGAATGGAGACAATTCTAGAGAATCGATTCTCTCATAGCTCATTTTGAGCACAGGCAGATCATAATGAGAATCTACATCTGTATCCCCATGTCCAGGAAAGTGTTTTGCACAAGCAATCAATCCTCCTTCTTGCATTCCTTGCATATAGGCAAAGCTTTTCGCACCAACATTATACATATCTTCTCCGAACGACCGATAATTGATCACCGGATTATTGGGGTTATTGTTAATATCTACCACTGGAGCAAAGTTGACATTGACTCCTAGCCTTTTCAGTTGCTCGGCAACCTCAACACCCATATCCTTGATGAGAGAATTGTCATTGATAGCTCCTAGTGTCAGTTGCTTAGGAAACGACTGTGTCTTATCTGGAAATCTCATTCCCAAGCCCCATTCGCCATCAATTGCGATCAAGAGAGGAACTTTAGCTTTCTTTTGATAGGTATTAGTGAGTCTAGCTTGAGTATTAGGACTTCCTTGAAAAAAGCAAATACCACCAATATGGTACTTTGAGATCTCTTCAAGTATGCGTTTTTCTTCATTAGTATCGCCCTTGGAGTAAGCTCGGATCATCATAAGTTGGCCAATCTTTTCATCCACAGACATTTTATTCAATTGTTCGCCGACCCATCTGTCTACTGGGTCTGCACTTGAGATAGTCTGACCAGACAATTGGACGCTTAGAAGGCCAAGGAGTATTCCGATGTAGAGTCTTATCATTGTCTTTTTAGATTGTTAAGGGCATTGGGGTCAAGTTCTACTGCTTTTTCAAGCATCGCTTTCGCCTTGGCATCATCTCCGTTGTTTTGGTATGCTATCCCAAGATTAACGTACGATGAAGCAACATTAGGTAAGGCATCTCTGACTTTTTGGAAATATTTAAGAGCTAGGGGATTATTTCCTTGAGTACCATATGCTATTCCAAGGAGACGATTAGTCTCAGCATTATCTGGTTCTATCTCTTCGGCACGAGTAAGATATGGGATACTCTTTGCGATATCACCCGATTGACCATAGTGCTTGCCGGCCTCTTGTAAGGTGATAAGCAGATTCTCCATAGCAGAACCGTAACCAGGATTGAGTGAAAGAGCCTTATCAAATGCTCTGATAGACGCATCATAGTTACCTATAATGTTATGCCCAGTACCCATAATGTGATAGGCGCTAGTATATGTTGGATGAACTTTCACTGCTCTGTTGAGGTAGCCAAGCGCTTCATTTACCTTGGAAGCTTGAAGCTTTTTATCAGTTTCCTTAAAATATCGATTGATCAATATTCCACCCGCGGCATTGAGGAGTTTGGCGCTTTTGGTATCCGGGTTTACATCGTTAGTGAATAAAGTATAGTCATCATGCCAGACGGTATTTCGTGTAATCGTACGAGCACTATATGCTAAAGTCGTTGCTGCAAATATGACCAAAAGAATAGCTGAATTCTTCTTATTACGTATAGACCACAAATATCCCACAGCGGCCAAGATCAATCCTAGCGACGGCATAAACAGGAACCGTTCACTCATATGAGTTCCAATTGGAAATACAATATTGGATACGATTGACATAGTAGCAAAGTAGTAGAATATTCCAAATGAAACCAAAGGTGTCTTCTTTAGGATTTTGATAGCAACCCCAGCCAGCCCTAAGTGTACAAGCAAACTCAACAGAGGCTTCCAATGAAAGAGAGAGACCAATTGTACACTGCCGGGATAGTAATCGTGACTTAGATTGAGAGGAAATAACATTAACCATAGATAATTGCCTAGACTGACAAGAATGCTACTAGTCTTCTCTAAGATTGTATAATGGACATATTCAGAACCATTCCACTTGAGGAATGGGTTATTCATTAATTCCATCGGTTTACCTCCTAGGTCAAAGCCTAAAACCTGTGTTCTTATCACCAAAAAAAGCAGTGTCGAAGTTAGGACTGCTCCCATTATTGGCATCAACCGTTTTGCATTATTGCGGAAAAGCACTAGACCAATGGGAATTACAGCTAGATAGGTAATTGTATTCTCTTTGCTCATCAGACCGATGAAGAATACAACAAGGCAACCAGTGAGAGCGATAATTTTAGACTTGTCAACATATTTTATGGCTAAGTAAAATGTGGTCACAGCACAGAGCATACTGATAATCTCGTCTCGGCCTTTAATATTTGCAACAGCTTCTGTGTGAACGGGATGTGTCAGAAATAGTGCGGACACAATCAAAGCAACAATCGATGATCCAGTAATTTGCCCAGCTAGTAGCAAGGACAATAGTAAGTAGATCATACAACATAGACAACCGTACCATAGAACATTGAAGAAGTGCCCTACTGATGGGTTGTCACCAAAGACCGCATATTCCACGCAGAACATAATAGGAGTGAATGGACGATATCGACCTCCACTAACCAACTTTGACTTGCCTTCTTTTTTGAAAAACCCAAAAAATGTATCCTTAGTAAGATGACCTTTGATCCCATCAAGGCCTTGAGTCGTATACATATTGTCGTAGATTACAATCGCATCATCTTGAGCATATTTGTGACCTAGTGTGTTGCCATATATCACAAAGGCAATCACCATCAGAATAGCACAGTGCCATCCACGACTCATATTATCCACTTTTGTAAATGCCTGATTGATATCAATATAAAGTTTAACTACCTCAAAAATACTAAAATACAAATAACGAAAACACTTTATATGTAGTCATCTTAGTTTGTAAGTCGATTTGGCTTAAAGGTGTATGAGATTTTTCGTGTAATTTGTGATTCTTATACCTGAGCAATGACAATAAAACACCTTAAAAGTGTACTTTTTGTTCTCACTTTTGTGACCGCTTGTATCTACGAGGGTAACAGTCAAGTAGATTACGATAAGTACCCCAAAGCCTCCAATTCTTACTTTATCAAAGATGTCTACGCTTACACAAATGGTGAGATGTCTACATCGATGACAAACATTGTCATCAAGGATGGATTCATTTCCGAGATTGGTCCTAGAGTCAAGCAACCAAAGGGAGCTATTCCCTTAGAGCTTGATAGTATGTATGTCTATCCCGCATTTATTGATGTGTTATCACACCCGTTGAAGAGCGAAGAAAAGAAAGATCGAGATGATGTGAAGTTTCCTGGCCTTCCGTCAGATTTGATAGCTGGGATAACACCGGATCAATCAATGACGGTCAAGTTGAAGTCAGAAAAAGTCTCATTAGGAAAGATGAGGGAGAACGGATTTGGTATAAGTCAGTTGGCATTTGATCACGGAATGCTTCCAGGAAGCACATCTATTGTGTTGCTGGCTGATGCTACTGATGCTAGAGGCTTGACTGAAACGACTAACCAAGTACTGCAATTCAAAGGAGCAGGTGGCGTCTATCCCAATACTATTATTGGGGTAATGGCGAAGTTCAGAGATCTTTACAGAAATGCAGAAGCTTATGACTCTAATCAAAAAGCTTATAGCCAAAGTGCAACAGGAGTTTCATTACCCACAAGCTCACAAGCGATAGCAGCCTTGGTCCCACTTACGCAAGGAAAAGAAACATTATACATAAGGACTAAGAAAAAACTAAATAACTATAGAGCAATTCAGCTCAAAGAAGAATTGGGATTCAATGCGGTGTTAATTGACCCAGTAGACATCACGGGTATCGAGCAAGATCTCAAAGATTCGAGACTCCCAATTGTGTTCTCAACAACAATGGCGAAAGAAGTCAAGAGCCCAGAAAGAGTTAAGGATTCTACATACTCTCAGCTTGACCTTGAAACATTAGAACTTAAGGAAAAGGCTTTTGATGCTTATATGTCTAGAGTAAATCAAGTGAATAGAGCAATTGACTTAGAGATTCCAGTTGCATTCGCATCCTTAGAGAAGTCTGGTAGTGATATTAAAGAATCTATGGCATTGATGGTAGAAAATGGAATGTTGGAGAGCGATGCCATCAATGCGCTGACAATGTCCCCAGCTAAGATACTTGGGATAGAAAAGCTAGCGGGATCCATCGCAAAGCAGAAGGTCGCATCTTTGATGATCACGGATAAACCATACTTCGAAGAAAAGTCTAACATCAGAACAATGATCGTAGGAACAGAAGTCCATGAATACGAGGCAAAGGCTAAGGACAAAAAGGAAGGCAGCTCTGATATTGACCCTGTAGGCAAATGGTCATTCACTCTTGAAACTCCTGGAGGAGATGACACAGGTAAGATTATTATTGAGCCGGCCGGAGATCAGTATACTGTGACTATATATCAAGATTCTGATTCCGATGATCAAAAAGTAATCAATGATGTAGATCTAGAAGGTTCAAATATGGAATTTGGATTTTCAGTGACAGAAGGATCAATGTCTGTAAATGTTGAAGTCACTTTAGAATTCCTAGGTGAAAACGAACTTGAAGGTAATGTCAAATACGGAGATTTTGGAACATTCCCATTGATGGGAGATAAAACATCGGCACCAGAATGATACAAACAACACAACATAAAACTTGGATAGGATTGATGGCGACCCTACTGATTATCTTAACGATGACACACAATATCCAAGGACAAGAAATGGGAGATGTCCTGATCAAAAACGGAACAGTCATTACGATCGAAGATGGTGTCAAGGAAAACACTGATGTTCTTATTAGAGATGGTAAGATTGAGCAAATAGGAGAAGGAATTTCCATTAGAGATATTAAAACTATTGATGCTGATGGCAAGTATGTGATGCCTGGCATCATAGATGCCCATAGTCATCTTGGTCTTGACGCTGTAAATGAAGCAACTAATCCGGTTACAGCAGAAGTTTGGGTAGGGGATGCACTCAATCCATATGATGTAGGACTCTATCGAGCACTAGCTGGAGGAGTCACTACTGCTCATGCAATGCATGGCTCTGCCAATGCGATAGGTGGACAGTGTGAAACAATCAAACACAGATGGGGAGAGATGAACCCAGAACGATGGAGAATGAAAGATGCTCCTAGGACAATCAAGTTTGCCTTGGGTGAAAACCCAATGCGAGTACACGGAGAAAGAAATAATGTAGCTCCACGAACAAGAATGGGTATGGAACAAGAATTCCGCAGATCATTTGCGGCAGCTAAAGAATATAAAAAAGAAAAGCTAATAGCATCAAGCAATAAAAACAGCCAAAGGCCAGAATACAGCCTAAGACTAGAGACACTTGCAGATATTTTAGATGGTAACGTGATTATCCATTGTCACTCTTATCGTGCTGATGAGATCTTAATGCTGATGAAAGTACTTGAAGATTATGGTGTGGAAGACATCTGCTTCCAGCATGTCAACGAAGGATTCAAGGTCGCTCCAGAGCTTGCTGAGTTCGGAGCAACGGCATCTGTCTTTTCGGATTGGTGGGCATATAAGTTTGAAGTGTACTATAGTACGGCATATAATGCGACTATTTTGACAAGAAACGGGGTTATCACTTCTATTAATTCTGATTCTAGAGAGTTGATTAGACATCTTTATCACGAGGCTGCTAAGACCCAGCGTTATGGAGACTTAACAGACAATGAAGCATTGCGATTGATCACAATTAACCCTGCTATTCAGTTGGGTATAGAAGATAGAGTAGGGTCTATCAAGATTGGAAAAGATGGGGATATTGCAATTTTTGAGAACCATCCATTATCTGTCTATGCAACGCCAGTTTACACAATAGTTGATGGCGTAGTCAGATTCAATATTAATGAAGACCCTAATGATGTCAGAGTCGATATCGATCCAAAAGAAAAAGTGCCTGCATTCTATGAATCTCATATCCACGATCACGAATTAGAAGGATGTATGCAGGGTACAGAACTTTCAACTCACAGCCACTAGCCAATCGATATTATGAAGATGAGTACGAGTAGAATTATACTGACGACAATATTTGCCCTGAGCATTCTAGCAATATCGGCACAGCAAATTTCTAAGCCAACATATGGTCCTGTTCTTTTAAAAGGTGCCACAATCTACACGGTGACAGAGGGCATTATAGAAGGTGATGTATTGATAGAAGAGAACTTAATTACACAGGTTGGACAAGATCTTGATGGTGGAGATGCACTGGTGATTGACTGTAATGGTAAGCGGATATATCCTGGGTTTATGGATAGCGGATGTAAGATCGGCTTGGCTGAGATAGGAGCTGTTAGCTTGACTCAAGATTTCAACGAATTAGGGTCGTTCACACCACATATGAAGGCACTTACAGCTGTGAACCCAAGTTCTGTACATATACCGATAACTCGGGTAAATGGTGTCCTGACGGCATTCACAATTCCGGCGGGAGGATTATTCCCAGGTCAAGGTGCTTTGATTAATATGCATGGCTACACACCTGAATCGATGTCAGCTGGATTTGAAGGGCACTTACTTAATTGGCCATCATCTGGTCGTCGTCACAGATGGGATAGAAGGACAGATGAGGAGATTAATAAAGACAAGGAAAAGGCACTGAAGAAACTCAATGAGTTTTGGCAATCTGTCTTTGCTTACGCAAACATTTCAAGCCCTGAGGGCTATAAACCTCAATTGGAAACGCTAAAAGATGTTGCAAAGGGCAAAGCCAAACTACTCGTGGAAGTCAACAAGAAAGGAGACATATTAGATGCTATCACTTGGGTAAATGAAAATGAGGTTGACGCAATTTTTACTGGAGTGGCAGAAGGATGGAGAGTAGCAGATAGTCTTGCTAAATACGAAATACCTGTAATCACAGGACCAATACTGGACAACCCATCACGAGATTCAGACAGATATGATACACCGTATACCAATGCAGGAAAAATGGCAAAAGCAGGAGTGTTAGTAGCTATCAGAACAAATGAATCAGACAATGTGAGAAACCTTCCATTCAATGCGGCATTCGCGGCCAACTATGGAATGGGAGTAGAGACGGCCGTAGAAGCAATCACTATCAATCCCGCTAAAATCTTTGGTGTAGATGATCAACTTGGTAGCATTGAAGAAGGCAAACAGGCTAATCTATTTGTCTGTGATGGAGATCCTTTTGAGATGAAGACAAGAATTACTCACGTATTTATAAACGGATACAACATTCCAATAGAATCTCGACAAACTTTACTCTATGATGAGTTTTTAGAAAGAGATCCTGGACTAAATATCAAGGATTAATGAGCCACTTGGTTTCACTAGATTCAGTAAGACATCGCTATGATTCGGGATTAGAAATTGTACTACCCGATATTGTCTTGGACGCGGGAGGCAGTATGATGGTATTGGGTAAATCTGGTGTAGGAAAAACGACATTGCTTCATATTATCTCTGGATTGCTTCGACCAACTAATGGGGTAGTCAAGATTCAAGATCAAGATATCTACAAATTAGAGGGCACGGATTTAGATAGATTCAGGGGCGAGAATATTGGTGTCATTTTTCAAAAACCACACTTTTTCTCTTCTCTGACGGCGATTGAAAATCTTCAGCTATCAGCAACCTTTCAATCTAAGAAAGTTAAGCCAGCGTTCATAGATCAAGTACTCAACCGATTGGACATTGCCGACAAGGCAAGGTCTATGATCAACGAACTTTCACAAGGACAATTACAGCGATTATCCATAGCAAGAGCTTGTATCAGTAGACCTAAACTTATCCTCGCAGACGAACCAACATCTGCTCTCGATGACGATAATGCAGTAGCCGTTATGAATCTTCTCAGAGAAATGCAACATGAGGTAGATGCCGGATTGATGATTGTGACACACGATTCAAGAATTAAATCAAAAGTTGATCAGATAGTTGATCTATCGTCCACTACTCAACTAGTGAAAGAATGAAGTTGACTACAGTAGCATGGAAGAATCTAATAAGTCAACCATCTCAGTTGGCGTTAAACCTTTTGCTGTTCAGCCTGGGCATTGGCCTGAGTTTGTTTTTACTTTTAGTTAATGATCAGGTCAATAAATCAATTGACAATAACCAAAAGGGCATCGATATGGTTATCGGAGCCAAGGGCTCAGACCTGCAGATAATTTTCTCTTCAATGTATCACATTGACAACCCAACCGGAAATATCAAAATCGATGACACTAAGGCTTTCCTTAAAGAGGGTCACTCACTCATCAAACTAAGTGTACCCATCTCGATAGGTGATAATTATGCTGGATTTAGAATCATAGGTACGGATGAATCTATTATGGAATTGTATGAGGCAACAGTTGCGTCGGGCAAATTATTTTCCAATACGGGAAGTGTCGCTATAGGGCACAGTGTTGCTAAGGTTACAGGCTTACAGATTGGAGATTCATTCAAGTCCTCTCATGGTCTCACAACTGGCGATGACCTTGAACACGAGCATGATTTAGTCGTAGTAGGCATTCTCAACCCTTCAGGAACAGTATTGGACAATCTCATATTGACATCAAACTATACAGTCTGGGATGTTCACGATAATGGAGCACATGATCATAATGATCACGAGCATAACGGACATGATCATCATTCTCATAACCATACTGACTTGTCAAGAGATCATCTACTTACTCATACTGACAAAGAATTAACTAATGTTCTCATCCAGTTTCATAATAATAAGAACTTCCAAGCCCTCAACCTACCTAACAATATTAAGAAGCATACTCCACTGCATGCCGTAGCTCCAGCCTTTGCAATGGCTGTTTTCTATGACAGAATGGGGATAGGATTTAATTTGATTTCCTGGATTGCGATTTTGATTAGTATTATTTCGTGTATTAGCATCGGGATTTCCCTTTATAATGCATTGCGAATGAGAAGGTATCAACTTGCAATTCTTAGAGTTCAGGGAGCTACTAAAACCGACCTACTAAAGATAATCGTTGTAGAAGGGTTGTTGATTGCGATCTTAGGATTCATTGTTGGAGTTGTACTAGCGTATTTGGGCTATATGATTACCTCAAATCTCGTAGAAACTAAATTTCAATACATCTGGGAAACACTCCCTATGCATATTGGCGTACCAATATTTGCAATAGTTTCTCTTCTCTTAGGTCTTGTTGCCAGCTTTATCCCTGCTGCTCAAGCCTACAAAATGGACATTCACCACACATTAGCAGAGTAGTAGTGACCAATAACTTTATTTTTCATTTACGGTAGTTCAGGAGCATTCAAGGTGTTTTGCAAAAAATTGAATTATAAATAGACTCTTCCTAACAGCTTAGCAAGATTAACCTTCTTATAACTCCTTCACCAGCTACATATGCGTTATTATTGCAATAGAGACACTAATATCAATCATGAATAGAGTTATAATCATTTGTACAATCGTATTGCTTGCAGCGACAACAAGCATCCAGGCACAAGACACCAATGTCTGGTCTACGTTAGCTAAGATTACTTATAAAAAGCAAATGGATGAAGTAATGGGTTTCAAAGTAGATATTCCAGTATTTAGCGATGATGTCAAAGCATTAGAAGGAAAGGAAGTGACCATCAAAGGATATATCATACCAGTTGAGGGATATAAGTCTCACAATGAATTTGTATTCTCAGCCTTTCCTTACAATATGTGTTTCTTTTGTGGTGGCGCAGGCCCCGAAACGGTAATGGAGGTTTATGCAACAGATCCTGTCAAGTATTCAGCAAAGCAAGTTGTGCTCAAGGGCAAACTTGAATTAAATGACAAAGACATTAATAGACTAATGTATGCGTTGAAAGATGCTGTGTTGGTTAAATAATATACCTTATCCTTTTATAGATTCATCTCTAAGCACTCTTCTCAAGATCTTTCCGACATTAGTTTTAGGTAGTTCCTTTTTAAACTCCACAACTTTTGGCACTTTATATCCTGTTAGATTTTCTCTACAGAAAGCAATGAGTTCATCCTCAGTTAAAGAATCATCCGCTTTGACTGCATAGAGCTTGACGGTTTCACCACTTCGGTCGTCCGGCACTCCAATGACAGCAGCCTCCAATACTTTGCTATGTCCAGCTACGACATCTTCTATTTCGTTTGGATACACATTGAATCCTGAAACTAAGATCATATCTTTTTTACGGTCAACAATTCTGTGGTAGCCATCTTCTTCCATTAAGCCGATATCACCAGTACACAACCAACCGTCTTGAATCGTTTTTGCTGTTTCTTCAGGTTTATTGTAGTAACCCTTCATTACCTGTGGGCCTTTTACTTGGATTTCACCTATTTCATTTACAGCACCGATGTTGCCATCATCTTTCATAATTCGTACTTGAGTAGATGAGATAGGCATTCCGATACTACCTAGTCGAGCATTTCCATTAAATGGATTTGCAGTGACAACCGGGGATGCCTCGGTCATCCCGTAGCCTTCTACTAGTTTTACACCAGTGATTTTTTCCCATTCTAAGGCTACAGGTTGTTGTACGGCTGTACCACCACCCATAGCAGCTTTTAATCCAGAAAAGTCAAGTTTTCTGAACTCCTCATGATTGTTGAGAGCATTAAATAAAGTATTGACCCCCGTTAGGGCTGCGATTTTATTCTTTTTGAATTCTCCCACAAGCTTGTCAAGATCTCTTGGATTTGTTACCAAGACCGACATTGCTCCGTAATCCATAATGGCGAGTAGGTTCACCGAAAACGCAAAAATGTGATAGAGTGGCAAAGGGCATAATACAACATCATCAGCCGCTAGTGTACTGCCAAACCACACCTTCATTTGGAGCATATTAGCGACTAAATTTCTGTTAGTGAGCATTGCACCTTTGGATACACCCGTTGTGCCTCCAGTATATTGATGTACGATTACTCGCTGTGGTCCATTCTCAAACGAGCTTAATTGAAATTTGCTACCTTCTTTAAGAGCAGTGTTAAAGGAAACAGCATTTGCAATATTGTAAGCCGGTACTTTCTTCTGTATTCTCTTCAATACGAAGTTGATAAGCTTTCCTTTGAGACCAAGTAGCTCGCCGATACTTGTTTTTATTACTAGGTTGATTGACGTATCACCGATTATCTTCTCAAGATTACTGGCAAAATTCTCTGCAATAACTATCGCTTTCACATGACTATCAGTAAACTGATGCTTCATTTCTCTGGGAGTATACAATGGATTCGTATTGACAATAACTAGCCCAGCCTTCATAGCTCCGAACAAAGCAATTGGATATTGCAGGAGATTTGGCATCATCAAAGCAATCTTATCGTCAGGTTTCAGTCCTCGCATTTGAAGATATCCAGCAAAGCTATCAGATAACCGATCTACTTCACCAAAAGTCATTCGCTTTCCAAAATTCTCAAATGCTGTTTTGTCCTTAAATTTCTTAAGAGTTTCACTGACGAATTCTAATAAATTCTCATATTGATCGGGATCAATATTCGCCGGCACTCCCGCAGGATAATTTCTTAACCAAACACTATTTTCCATTATTTGCTGTTTCGAGTAGTTAAAGTAGAATGTAGAACCATTGTTGGACAAATATTCCAATAATATTGGGACAAGAGCAGTATTCCCTGCCGTAAATTACAACTTCTTAGGCATTTGTTTGGTTTTTGACAATGTAAAATGGCCGCAGTAAGACCATAAATGAAGGTGCACTGAATTTTTATTCATAATTATGTTACCTTTGCAATCCTTTTAGAAAAATTATTTTTTTAACATACTCTCGACTATAATGAATAGCGAGATACAAATATGCACTTGACACTATGTCAGACGAGAAAAAACCGGAAGAGTTAGAAGCGGTGGAAACACCAAGAACCGATTCTCCAGCTACAGAAACTACTGCAGAAGCACCAGCGACAGAAACAGTAGAAGAAAATGTCCCTGCTAAGCCAAAGTTTACAGATATGGCAGCAGAACTCCTTGACAAAACGCCATTCGACGATTTTGATTGGGACAAAGGAAACACTAACACATTACCATACACAGACGACGAGATTAAGAGCTACCTAAGTGATTATGAAAAGTCAATGGGTTCACTTACAGAAAACGAAATAGTTTCTGCAAAGGTGACATCTATTAACGGTGGTGATGTAATACTAGATGTACAGTCTAAATCTGATGGATTGATTTCTCTTTCAGAATTCAGAGACAACCCGGATATGGCTGTCGGAGATTTTGTAGATGTATACATAGAAAGCAGAGAAAACGATAAAGGACAATTACAACTCTCAAGAAGAAAGGCGAAATTGCTGAAAGCTTGGGAAGACATCGTTAAATCATACGAAGAAGGAGAGATTATTACAGGAACTATTGTCTCTAAGACAAAAGGTGGATTGATTGCAGATTGTGGTGGATTAGAAACATTCTTACCAGGATCTCAGATTGATATCAAACCTATCGTTGACTATGATGCGTACGTAGGTAAGAAGATGGAGTTCAAAGTAGTTAAGATTAATGAAGCAATTAAGAATGCCGTTGTTTCTCACAAAGCGTTGATTGAGTCAGATCTTGCCGATCAGAGAGAAATCATTATCAAAGGTCTTGAGAAAGGTCAGGTACTTGAAGGTATCGTTAAGAACATTACAGACTTTGGAGCCTTTATGGATCTTGGAGGTGTAGATGGACTCTTATATATTACTGATATCTCATGGGGAAGGATCAATCACCCTAATGAAGTTTTAGAGATCAATGAAAAACTTAATGTCGTAGTACTAGACTTTGATGAAAACAAAAAGAGAATTTCTCTAGGTCTTAAGCAATTGCATCCACATCCATGGGATACACTAGCCACAGAGATTTCTGAAGGATCTACAGTTAAAGGTAAGATCGTCAATATCGAGGATTATGGAGCATTCCTAGAAATTATCCCAGGTGTAGAAGGATTGATTCACGTTTCTGAGGTTTCTTGGAGCAATCAACCAGTAAACGCTAGGGAGACTTTCACTATAGGGCATGAGTATGAAGCTAAAGTTGTAACACTTGATAAAGAGACTCGTAAGATGTCGTTGAGTATTAAGCAACTTCACGATGATCCGTGGGAAAAAATTCCAGAATTGTTCCCTATCGGTTCAACGCATTCAGGAGAAGTAAAGAATCTCACACCTTATGGAGTATTCGTTGAGCTCAACGATGGCATTGGAGGGATGATTCACATCTCAGACTTATCTTGGACTAAGAGGTATTCTCACCCATCTGAGTTTACTAAAGTTGGTAACACGATTGACGTTCAGATTCTAGAGATAGATATGGACAGTCGTAAGCTTTCTCTTGGTCATAAGCAGCTTGAGGAGAATCCTTGGGATACATTTGAAAATGTTTTCCCAGTTGGTTCATACCACGAAGCAACAGTCATCAAGAAAGACGATAGAGGAGCTATCATTCAGTTGCCATATGGATTAGAGGCGTTTGCACCTATTAAGCACCTTCGTAAAGAAGACAATAATAGCGCAGCAGTTGAAGATGTCTTGACATTCAAGGTTATTGAGTTCAATAGAGATGATAAGAGAATTATAGTTTCTCACTCTAGGTACTTAGATGACATCAGAAGAGAGGCAGAGACAGAAGTGTCTAAGACTAAGCAGAAAGAAAGAAAAGAGACAGTACAAGCAATCAAGAAGACACAGTCTAATGTTGAAAGAACTACCCTTGGTGAGCTAGGAGTATTCAGCCAACTTAAAGAGCAATTCACTGAAGAGACTCCAGCACCACCACCGCCACCTAAGAAGGAAGCAGCACCGGTCAAGGAAGAAGCTAAGGTAGAAGAGGCTCCTAAGGCTGAAGAAGCACCAAAAGTGGAAGAAGCACCAAAAGTAGCAAAGAAGGCAGCTAAGGCGGATGGTAAGCCAGATGATTTGAAGAAAATCGAAGGAATTGGTCCAAAGATTGCTGGATTACTTAATGATGCAGGAGTCAATTCCTTTGCGGAGTTAGCAGCAGCTAAGGTTGATGATCTTAAGAAGATACTTGAGGATGCTGGGTCTAGATATAGAATGCATGATCCTACGACTTGGCCTCAACAGTCGGCTTTAGCCGCTGAGGACAAATGGGATGAACTCAAAGTTCTTCAAGATGAACTAGATGGTGGTAAAGCGTAATTAGCACATGACCACTTACGTAAATAATTTGGAGGGGACGCTGACTAAAAACAGCGTCCCCTTCAACATTTAGAGAAGAATGATGTTCTTTATTCTGTCTCACAAAAACCTAATAAAACAATTTGGCTTCAATATCTATCATTGGTTCGGGATTTTCTGGGTTAGCAGCAGCAGCGATGCTTGCTAAACAAGGACATCAAGTAGACATCTTCGAAAAAAACTCATCAATCGGTGGTAGAGCTAGACAGTTTCAAGCTGAAGGATTTACCTTTGATATGGGGCCATCTTGGTATTGGATGCCAGAAATTTTTGATCAGTTTTATGGAAAATTTGGATATAAGACTAGCGATTTTTATGACTTAAAGAGACTCGACCCCTCTTACACCGTTGTTTTTGATGAAGAGATAGTTAACATTCCAGCATCTCTAGAAGAGCTATCCAGCCTTTTTGAATCATTTGAAAAAGGAAGCGCAGAGAAATTAAAGAACTTCTTAGCTGAAGCAGAATACAAATACAAGGCAGGAATGGAGACCTATGTTTGGAAGCCAGGAAAGTCTTTAATGGAGTTTGCTGATGGGGATGTATTCAAGTCAATGTTTAAATTGAAAATGTTTTCCTCAGTCTCAGCCCAGATTCGCAAATTATTCAAAGACCACCGTATCATTAAAATTTTAGAGTTTCCAGTGTTGTTTCTTGGAGCCAAACCGGCAAATACTCCAGCCCTTTACACCTTGATGAATTATGCAGATATAGGATTGGGAACATGGTACCCTAAAGGCGGGATGAATAAAATCGTCCAAGCATTCGAAAGAATATGCGAAGAACAAGGAGTCACCTTTCATACCAATGCAAAGGTCGAATCTTTCGAGTACAATAATGGCAAGATAGCAAAACTCAGAATCGAAGGTCAAGCGCCTCATCCCACAGATGTTGTAGTTGGTTCTGCAGATTATCAACATATAGATAAGCATTTACTAGATACTAAGTTTGCTCAGTACTCTGATAGTTATTGGGATAACCGAAAACTAGCTCCGTCTTCTGTTTTGTTCTACATAGGTCTTGATAGGAAGGTTCCTAATCTACATCATCACACATTATTCTTTGATGCAGATTTTGATACACATGCAGATGAGATTTATCAATCTCACAGATGGCCGTCTGATCCTTTATTTTACATATGTTCACCATCAGTTACAGACGAGACTGTGGCGCCTAACGGATGTGAAAATTTATTTATCCTGATGCCAGTTTCCACAGAGATTGAAGATTCTCAGTCCAAGGTAGAAAAGTACTTTGATATCATATGTGATAGATTTAGCGATCGTTTTAAAGTAGACATAAGAAAACATCTAATATATCGAAGAGATTTTTCCATCAATGATTTTAAGTCAGAGTACAACTCTTTCAAGGGTAATGCCTATGGGTTAGCTAACACGCTTAAACAGACTGGACCTCTCAAGCCAAAAATGAAGAGCAATAAACTTTCTAATTTATATTACACTGGACAGCTTACTGTTCCTGGCCCTGGTGTACCTCCATCCATAATTTCAGGACAGGTTGCAGCTACATTAATTAGTGAAGAGTATGTATAAGTTCTACACAGACATCAATTTCAAGTGTGCAGAAGTGATTACCAAGTCATACAGCACTTCCTTTTCCTCTGGAATAAGGCTATTTGATAAAAGCCTTCGTGGTCCGATAAGAGCGATTTATAGTTTTGCCAGATATGCTGATGAGATAGTAGACACCTTTCACAATGAAGACAAACTGGAGTTATTGGACGAGTTTCAAGACGAGACATTTAGAGCAATAAAAAGAGGCTTGAGTCTCAACCCAGTTTTGGATGTATTTCAGAATATTGTAAACAAATATTCTATAGATCAAGACCAAATAACTGCCTTTTTTGATAGTATGAGGATGGACCTTGATACCAAGAAGTTTGATGAGCTTAGCTACAACAAATATATATATGGCTCAGCGGAGGTTATAGGATTGATGTGCCTCAAGGTGTTTTGCAATGGCCACCAAGAGAGTTATGAAGATCTAGAATATTATGCTAGATCGCTAGGAGCAGCATTTCAAAAAATCAACTTCCTAAGAGACATTAAAGCTGATTTTGAAGAAAGAGGCAGAGAGTATTTCCCAACACTGGATTTCAATAATTTCTCTGAAGAACAAAAAAGAATTTTAGAAGAAGATATTCAGAAAGATTTTGATTTCGGCTTGAAAGGAATCAAGCTACTACCCCAAGAAGCAAGACTTGGTGTTTATGTAGCATACATATACTATATAAATCTATTCAAAAAGATAAAAAACACACCCTATAATCAGGTTAAATCAAAAAGAATTAGAGTCAACAACTCCCACAAACTCTACCTTCTTGCGGAATCCACGCTTAAGGCAAAATTTAATCTGCTTTAATGTTTGGTTTATTAGATTAAACTACCTTACATTTGCGACCCCGAAAGAGGGAAAAGAGAAAGATCATTGACATATTGGGATTTAAAGCTAAGAGAAGTAGACGATTGAGATTGGAGAGAGTACTAGAAGAGTTTATGAACAGGATAGAGTTAAGAAAACGTTTTATGTAGCG
>CALISO010000137.1 GCA_938041445.1 uncultured Saprospiraceae bacterium | reverse complement strand
CTGCTAATGACCTCTGAGAACTGTGGTCTTCCCTTATCATCTAGGACTACTATCTCCCCATCTAATATACAATGCTCTACCTCCAATTGATCAGGATTAGTGAATTCTGGAAATCGATCAGTGATATCACGACCTGATCGAGAATAGAGTTTTATCACATTGCCATACTTAACGACACAGACTCTGATACCATCCCACTTGACTTCATAGAAGACATTGGATTTTGTTGGTAGCTTTTCGGTTGCTGATGCGAGCATTGATCCTCTTGGAATCTCGATAGGCTTGATCTCTTCTCCATCACCAGTAATCAACCATTGGTTGTCCTTAGTCTTGACAAGTTTATAGGCATTGTTAAGGTGTTTTCCCTCGAGGGTAAATGCATACTTGGAATCCTTCTGAGTGTGCCAGGTAATCTTACCTGTGTCCATAATCCACATCTTACCTGCACCATACTCACCAGAAGGTATCGTGCCTTCATATGTAAGATAGCTTGCCGGATGATCCTCTGTTTGGATTGCCATTCGCTTGACACCTTTCTTATGAGGAAGTGACTTGGGAATAGCCCAACTCTTCATCACACCATCGATACCCAGTCTAAGGTCATAGTGAAGGTTAGATGCATCATGTAGCTGAAGTACCCATTGATCATTAACCGACTTACTTGCATTAGCTGGAGGTTCTGTAGTGACGATAAAGTTTCGCTTCTCTTGGTAGTCTGATAATGAGTCAGGCACCTCCAACTCCTCCGTCTGGATGGATACTCCTTGGTCAAATAGCTTATCCCACAAGCTCAGATTATCAAGATGATCATCAAGATTCTGCAATGTAAAATGGTCTGCCGAATGTACCTCAGCCAATTCATCCCAAGTAAGTGGCATTGATATCGGTGCTCTAGGTTTTGCTCGGAGGCTAAATGGTGCAACCGTTGTGTTTCCCTTGTGATTCCGATAAATATCAAGGAGAATTTTACCTTTCCGTTTTTCCTTAGACATCTTGAGAGTTGTATGTGGATGTACCTTGATAAAGACACCTAGCACTTTCTTAAAGTAATCCATCACTTCTAGATAAGGTGTATCAGGGATAAGAGGAATCACAATGTGCAACCCCTTACCACCACTAGTCTTGACAAATGGAACAAACCTTCGCTCTAGCAAGAAGTCTTTGATCAAAATAGCGACTTGCTTCATTTCTTCAAAAGATACATCTACTGAAGGATCAAGATCTATGACAAAATGATCAGGAAAAGTGATCTCTGGATATCGCCCAGAAGTGATGTGCATTTCTAAGGCTGCAAGATTGGCGAAGTAAGCAACATCCGCTTGGCTCTCTATGAAAGAATACACATTATCCGCATCCCAAGGCAAGGTCCTCTTGACAATCCAGTCGGGTGTATAGGTCGGGGTATTCTTAGAGTAGAAGCTGGTCTTGTCTATCCCATCGGGATAACGGATCAACGTCAATGGTCTTCTAGAGGCAAATGCCAAGAGGTATGGACTCACCTTGAGATAGTACTGGATGATTTCGGCCTTTGTGATACCAGCCTCAGGATATAGCACTTTCTCGAGATTGGAGAGCTTAAGTTCTCTACCATCGATCTTGGTATGAATCACTTTCTTGGGCATAGTGGTAAAGATAGGAGATGTGAGAATATTAAAGAGTGGTATTTAGAATGAGCTGCTATTTTATAGAGTTAATCCTCAGAAAACAACCTTAAAAAACAATGGCCTTAAGGAAAGATTCAGTTAGATAGCTTGCGTACATTTGCAGTGCAAAATACAGACACCAAATATGAGACGTACAGAAATCAAGCAAATCCAGCAAGGCGAGAAGGCAGACTATGAAGTCAAAGTCAACGGTTGGGTAAGGACATTCCGTAACAATCAGTTCATTGCACTTAATGATGGCTCTACCCTATCTACTCTACAGGTCGTAGTGGATAGAGAATCTCTGGACGAAAGTCTAATCAAGAGAATCACTACTGGCGCTTGTATCTCCGCAACTGGTAAGGTCGTAGAGTCACAAGGTCGTGGACAGAAGTATGAAGTGGTCGCAAGCAGTGTAGAAATTCTTGGTGATTCTGATCCCGAAAAATATCCCCTACAACCGAAACGACACTCGATGGAATTCCTCAGAGAGATCGCTCACTTAAGGTTCAGGACTAATACATTTGGAGCCATATTCCGTATCCGTCATCATATCTCTTATGCAATTCATAAGTTTTTCAATGATAGAGGATTCTTCTATATGCATAGTCCAATTATCACTGGATCAGATGCAGAAGGAGCAGGAGAGATGTTCAGAGTGACAGCACTAGATATCAACAATCCGCCTAAGACTGAAGATGGAGCGATAGACTTCAGCAAAGACTTTTTTGGTAAGGAGACTAATCTGACCGTATCTGGTCAGCTTGAGGCAGAGTTAGCAGCCTTGGCACTCAGTAAGGTTTACACATTTGGCCCAACTTTCCGTGCCGAGAACTCCAATACTTCACGGCACTTGGCAGAATTCTGGATGATAGAACCAGAAGTGGCTTTCAATGATCTCAATGACAATATGGACCTAGCTGAGGATATGCTCAAGTATGTAGTGAAGTATATCATTGACAACTGTGATGAAGACTTAGAGTTTCTCCAGACTCGGCTAGAGAACGAAGAGAAGAACAAACCTCAGAAAGATCGATCGCCTATGCCGCTGAAAGAGAAACTTGCCTTCTGTGTGGAGAACGATTTTGTAAGGTTGACGTATACAGAAGCGATCAATATCCTTAGAAATAGTAAACCAAATAAAAAAGGGAAATTCCAGTTTCCAATCGAAGGATTTGGTGCCGACCTTCAATCAGAACATGAGCGATACCTTGTCGAGAAGCACTTCAAGAAACCTGTTATCCTGACGGATTACCCTAAGGATATCAAGGCATTCTATATGCGGATGAATGATGATGGCACGACAGTAAGAGCGATGGATATTCTGTTCCCTGGTATCGGTGAGATTATCGGTGGGTCGCAGCGAGAAGAGCGACTAGAAGTTCTACTAGGTCGTATGGAAGAAATGGATATTCCAGAAGAAGAGATGGAGTGGTTCTTGGATACAAGACGTTATGGTACTTGTGTGCACTCTGGATTTGGTTTAGGCTTTGAAAGACTTGTTCTATTTATCACTGGTATGACTAACATTAGAGATGTGATTCCATTTCCTAGGTATCCAGGTAGTGCTGAATTTTAGAATTTATACCGAGCTTTCCTGCTCGAGATTTTTTTTTTGACCAAGTAAGGTAAAGCTTGCAATAAACAAGGTTGTCGCCGTTTAACCTTAAGAGTTATATCGTTGAATCACACTGCAGTTATTGTCGTATCTTTATCTCACTCATGAATAGGTATTTCATACAATTCCTTTGTCTTTTAGGATTCTTGATTGGTGGCTTTACAATTGTCAGTGCTCAGGTTCAGGTAGGCTTCAAAGCCGCTTACTCTTTGACATTCTCAAGGTCATCATTCCTATTATTCAATGATCAAGAAGACCGTCTTACATATGAAATCATCTTTCGTGATGAGGACGTGAGACCGCTCTATGGTATTATGTCTTACTATGAACAAGAGAAGGTATTCGTTCAGCTTGAGGCATTATATAAGCAGACTAGATCGGCTTTTACTACTATCGATTGGTCTAATCCAGAGTTTCCTACTTTTAATGAAACCAAGGTGACTAACTTTGTTGTAGTCCCTACGCTGGCAGGCTACAAACTTGGCAATTTAAAACTTGGAATGGGGCCTGTATTCTCATTTATATTTAGTGAGAATTCAATCTTTGAAGAAATATTAGAATTTGAAGAAAGACGGCGACCATTCGAGATAGGCGTCAGTGCTAATGTCGGCTTGAAGCTCTATAGATTGCATATAGATGCCAACTACGAATACCACTTCAATAGGGTAGCTGATTACTTTGTCTTCAATCAGGCACAATCAGGCTTTGCTCAGAGCCCTGGGTACTTTACACTAGGTATTAGTTACTTGTTTTTCTAAGAGACAAGTAGAAGACTGTAAAAGTGATTATTGGTCTTTAGATCTGAGAACTGTGCTTCTATGATAAATCGTCTTCTAATGGTTGGGCTAGGTTTATTTGATATGTGGCATATATTTCTGAATCTTCATTATAAGCCAAGGCTTTCATTGCTTTTACAAATGTCTCTGATACGATGTCTTCTGCCAATTGTCCATCACTAGCTTCATAAAATTGACAGAGCACAGCAATAAGGTTACTATACTCAGTCTTAAATACTTCTGTCAACTTTAATTTTCCAATGACTATAACTTGAGACTACATTCCCTCAAAGTTCATAATATCTCTCACTTCAACTTTGCCCCCATTTGCTAAGGCTGGACAACCCTTCGACAGTTGAATAGCTTCATCAATGTTCTCAGAAGATACAATAATAAAGCCACCAATAATTTCTTTTACCTCAGCATATGGACCATCTGTAATGGATCCATCTGCATACATAGTCCTACCTTCAAAACCTAAGGCTTCTCCAGGATTTTTAAGCTTGCCCTGTGCTCCTATCGAGCCCATCCAATGTTGCCAAGCCTCGACTTCAGCTTGAATTTGCTCAGGTGTCGGGTTGAAATCTGGGTTAGGTTCGCTGTGAAACAACATCATAAAATCTTTCATTTTTTGCGTTTTTAATGTTTAAAAAATTGATTAATTAACTACTTGACGATTGACCATCACAAGACTGGACACGTTTTTGCAAATAACTTTGTTTTTTAATCAATAAATATATCCAACTGTACTATCTCTATTTTCATTCTTACCCGAAT
>CALISO010000136.1 GCA_938041445.1 uncultured Saprospiraceae bacterium | reverse complement strand
AACAACTATTTTGTCGAAGCCGACGGCGAGAACGAAATCATCACCAACAAAAGTAAAGGCAATACCTACATTAATAACACCTTCAGAAGATGTAGAGGATCACTTGTCTTGCGACACGGTTCTAGGGCCACAGTAGTGGGTAATTACTTCCTTGGGGAAAATGTCGATGGCACCGGAGGAATCAGAATTACAGATAGCAATCACGAGATTACTAACAACTATATCCAAGATTGTATCACGGTGCTAGATCAGGCCAAATGGAATAATGGTATCACATTCCTCGGAGGCGGAGATAATAATGATGTTGTCTGCACATCTTCAAGCACTTCCAATGGTTACCAAAAATCGTTTGACATCAATGTAGCCAACAATTCAATTATTAACACCAATGCTCCACTGTTCTACAATACGGACAAAGGCTCGACCGACCCAACAGGAAGTGTATCCAATAACTTGGTTTACTTCAGTGCAGGTAACACAAATGTATCGGACCTCATCTCGGGTGATACCAATTCTTCATACGATGATTTGGGTAGATCACTTGACTATTCTGGCAATGTGTACACAGGAACGATGCTGGGTGAGTCTACTGATGGATTCGATCTAGAGGATGGAATTCTAGCGGTAGAAGATGGCGAGATTTTTACGTTTTCTGGAGCTGGCTCTGAGGGCAAAGGTGCTGACATGGGCAGTTATCTTCCAACAACTGATGACATGGTTGGTTATGGAATCGGGGCTTGCTTTATAAACTTTCAAGGTGAGTCGATTATAGATGGAGATTGCATTATTGAAGAAGGTGAGCAGTTGATAATTAGTAGTTTGCCTGTACTGTCAGCGATAGGATCGAGCTATGATGTGACTGTCAATGCGAATGTCGGATGGACTGCTGTTACAAATGATAATTGGATTTCACTCGATGTTAACGCTGGTACAGGAAGCACTGTGATCTCTCTTTCGGTGACAGAGAATACTGAACTGATGACTAGGGTGGGAAGCGTGACATTCACTCAAGATCCAGGAGGCGACGATATCGCAAGGACATTATCTGTCACTCAAGATGGGGTGGCGTTGACTGACTTGTATGACTTGATCAACGTAGGTACTGGCCAAGAATCTGACCTCGTGACGATCCACTCATTTTCTAAAGAAGAGGTGAATGGTGAGGATAAGTTCAACTATGCGAGCAATACCTTAGACAAGGATAACGAAACTGTCTGGGCTGCAGATGACGATGGAATTGTCGCTGGAGATTACAAAGGCGATGGGGAGTTTATCATTTATGATCTTGGTGCTGATCACAGTTTGGACTTGATACAGTTTACCACTACTGATAAGTCTGATGCATTTGGCTATCGAGTGCTAGTTTCCACAACTGGAACGGAAGAAGATGATTTTGAAATTATCCTTCCTGAGATTGGAGACATTCTGTTGACAGCAACCAATACGACAGACTTCAATCAATATGAAGTGAGTGTTGCTTCCGCGAGATATGTCAAGTTGATTGGCTTCGGTCGATTCAATGAAGATGGTGATAGTCGGACGAGTGTCTGGAGTGCAATAGGCGAGATAGAGTTCTACGGCAAGTCGATTACATCAAATGTGGAGGAGGCATTCGCATCGAATACCTTAGTCTATCCAAATCCTGTAACAGATATTCTCTACTTACGTCAAATGGAACAAGTCAAGCAAGTCTCTATTTATCACTTAGATGGAATGGTGATGCTAAACAGAGTGGTCGCTGATGGAGTAGATGATCTCAGTATTGATGTCTCGATGTTGTCATCTAGTCTATATCTACTTTCGTTAAAAGGAGATAGCGGAAGTAGTTCGAGGCTGATTGTGATTGGAGACTAGCAAGTCAAATCTTAATAATCAATCTCAACAAACCTCACTCTGGAAATCAACTGATATTAGCATCCATTATCCCTTGCGTCGTTCTAGCAAAATCATCATCATCAGTCCCAACATAATTCTGTCATCATCATCATTATCTATGTTGCCTATTTTTTCGACTTCGAAGTTTCTTCCAAAGAATGAGGGCTGTTTTTTGAGTTTAACAATTAGGTCTTCGTTACTATTTTTAAGAAGATATGTTGGGTTAAAAAAGTACCCTGTAAACATACTGAGAACTGGGATTTGTCCAAAAATGCCATCGATGACTTTTATCCAAGCATTTTCCTCTTCTATCTTATACTGGGGTTTTTCGTGTTGGTCTATAAGTTCATAATTGGTATTCCATATTGACCTCCATCCTTTACGTACAATCTTACCAAATTCATTGCCATTCTCATCGTAAAAACTATATGCTGCAGAAAAATCAAGCCATCGATCAGCTTTGATTGTGTACATCACTTTTGTTTGAGTTTCATCGGAAAAAATAGAGATGTCTTCTTTAAACTTAAACATCTTTTGCTTGACGTAGGCGATTATATTGCCGCCAGCATCAGTCGCTGTAAAGTCATTGGACAATGTGGTAATCTTAAATTTGAAATTAATTGGGAACTGAAGGTTTTGCATTTTGTATAATTTGTTTGATATTGATGTAAGATAGTGATTTTGGTGAAAGTTGAGAAGAAACCTATTAGCTACATCTTCTCTAGCAAGTAATTTGCTATTTCATCAGCAACAACTTTATTTCCTTCTACGGTCCAATGTTGTTCTTTGATATTGTACATATCTAATCCACCAAGCGTTGCCTTTCTTAATGCAGGCATTAGATCTATGATTTCTAATTGGTTCGCTTTTGCAAAAGCCAATAATATCTGATTAGGTAAATCTCTTTGAAGAGAATTGGAAGGCAGGTATTGTTCCACTTCAGTCCATAAATCATCTTCGACTTGAGCCATAGATGGTGCTAATGCAAATATGACAGGTATATTAAAATCTTTTCCTAGCACATTTATCTCTAAGAGTAATTTCTGCATATGATTATAGAGTTTCTTAGTGTCTTCAGAGAAGGGAGATTGGCAGGTATGCAACTCAGGAGGCAAGAATTCTGCATCTACTTCTTTATTAAAAGATGCCTTTATTTTTATGTTAGAAACACTTTTTTTAACTAAGCGAAATAGGTGGGATCTGTAGTAAATTGGTAAAACTTTCTTTTTTTCTAATTCTTTAGATGGTGGAATAATTTCCATTGCATTGTTTTGATCAAAAACAACGCTAGGTCTTGGGTGTAGCCAACTACTCGTATTTACATTATCAGTAAAGTCGTTTCGCAGGTATATGATTGCAATGATAGTATCAGGTTGGATGATAGGCACCCATTTTTTAAGCAACAAATATTCTTGTACTTGACCATAGCCATTGACTCCGAAGTTATAAACAGATGTATCTTCAAGTTGATCTTCTATAACTTGTGTGAACACAGCCGCTTCTTCTACAGAGATATTACTGACGAAAGAGTCACCGACTACCATTATTTTGGACTTACCTTTTTTCTTTTTAAATGAGATATCTCTAAATCCCGCATCATTTATTTGAATTGTATGGTTGATACCTCCTTGGTATACAATTGTTCCTTTGTTATTCGGAATAAATTCCCAACCTAAGGATTGTTCAAATTGAAACATTTGATCATGATCATTAATCTGGGGGAGAGCATATCTTAAGATAAATTCGCAAATGAGTAGACAAATTGTGATAGAGGTAATAAGAAGGAGTATGTTTTTTTTCACAAGGTTTACATTAAGTTACTTTGTCTTTTCATTTTTTTATTGTGATTGTAAGATAGCAGTTTTGTCGTAAGTAAAGCTGTTATGAATGATCACTCAGAACGAAAATGACAAGCACCTATCGAGTAATTAACTCAGCACAAACCTCACACTCTTCCCAATTGGCACTTGATTGAATTCGGCTATATCAGTACTTGATAAATATCCAACCCTTGGATACCCGCCAGTCGTCTGCCCATCTTGAAGTAGGATGATAAGTTGACCACTAGGAAGCAACTGGATAAAACCTGGGAGTACCGAAACACTTTTTTTTAATGTCTTTTCAGACGTTAATTGTGGACCTTGTAGTCTAGCACCCATTCTATTGCTCTGTGGTAAGATCATAAATGCAGAGTTTGCGAGTAATTCCGTAGAGTGATCATCTAAAAAGTAGTGCTCTGGTCCTTTGTGCAAAGTGAAGGATTCAGTGGCAATATCTAGATTGACCTTTGCTGTAGTTGAAGTAGGAGTGTTCGCTTGTGCAAATGTGAGAACTTGACCCTTAGTCAATAGCCGTCCATCATTAGCACCAAAGTTTGCATACGCATACGATGATGTGGAACCATAGTGTCGAGTCACTTGCATCTGATGACTGAATCCGATATACCCTCTGAAATTCGCTTTTGCAAAACCACCCTTCAGTATGTCGCCAGGATTAACCGTAGTTGGACTGTTTAATGAAAGGGGATTATCATTCACCCGCCATTGCATATCGGCACCACTCACAACAATCTGCATTGTATCATGAAATAGGATTGTCGGTGCTTGGAGAGTACATTCAATGACAGAGATGTTATCATTTGTCTGTAAGGTGGATTGGATGATTTGATAAGATTTTTGATCCATTACCCCTGATCTCGGGATGGCATAAAAAGCATATCCGATGCGACCAGAATCTTGGATACTTGCATTCATGCCTGGATGTAGAATTTCGATGGACTTTTTCACGACATTACAATTTGGTAATCGGTAATTGCTGTGATCCGATGGCGATGTAAGCTGAGTGACCAACTTGCGAAAACTGAAATCGATCTTGCTGATTGATGAGCATTGGTGGATCTAGACTACTGTCAAAAATATTGCAAGCGATTCTTCCGATGGCGTTCCATCCTCCTGGACTTGGCAGACTATAGATACCTAGGTACGGACCTCCGATGGCAAGTGTATTGGGCAGCACCTCAGCAGTAGGGGTTGTCTTTCTTGGGATGTGCATCTGATCTGGTAGTCCATCCAGATAGACGAAGCCGGGGAGAAAACCAAACATAGCTACTGAAAACTCTAACTCCAGAAAGTGGTTAATGAAGGACTCTTTAGTTAGTTGACTATGATTATTGATGGCTGTCCAATCATCTGAATCAGAAAACCATACTGGGATTGTGTGCAATTTACCTTGAGTGGATTGTGGCAATTGTACGTTCTCTAGTGCTTTCAGATTGTCTTTTTGAAAGTGAGGATTAAGCTTTAGGCAAATCTCAGACTCTGTTGCAATCACCTCTTGTAAAAAATCAAATTGCTCCTGATAGATCGCCTGGCCAATCGGAAAGATGGACTCATTCTCACGACTATTCAGCAAGATAAATGCATTGCCGAATTGTCTGACTTGTAAGACTTGATTACATAGTGTGATAGAGCTTGGCATCAGTGGAGGAGATATATTGATGAATGTGTTGTGCTAGACTAGCTGCATTAGGAGTATCACTGTGGAGACAGATCGTATCTACCGATATTGGATGTTGCTGGCCGTCATAGGTTTTTACATTTTGCGTTAGCAAAAGTTTGACTTGCTCGATGACTTCAGCCTTATCATACAGCACAGAGCCATCCAGTGATCTTTGTCGCAATCGAGTAGGGGTATCATATGCACGGTCAGAGAAAGCTTCAGAGTAGATTCTTAGATTGACATTTGCGGCAGCGATAATCATCTGTGATTCAGCAAGGCCATAGATGATCAATGAAGGATCTATCGTTTTGATGGTTTCTAGTATCTGAGTGGCAAAGTCTAAGTTATTGGCCATATCATGATATAGGGCACCATGTGGTTTGACGTGATGAAGCCGACCACCTTGAGCTTCAGCTTGAGACTTGACAAGCATTACTTGTTCCTCGATTTGGTTTAGCAATTTTTTCATCGGGACATCCATCGATATTCTGCCAAAGTTATCCCAATCATCATATGAAGGATGTGCACCTATTGCGACATTGTGTTGTAGCGTAAGATCTACAGTTTTGGCTATCTGTGCTTCGCTACCTGCGTGATAGCCGCAAGCAATATTGCAAGAAGTGATAAATGGCATAATCACTTCATCCTGATTATTCGGAAGACTAGGGTGAGTCTCCCCAAGATCGCAATTAAGGTCTATCACTTGATTCATATCAGTCCAAAGATTAAATTTAGTGATCTGAGTGAGAGCATAATAGTGATCCCGATGATCATAATGGCGATAAGATTAGTCACTGGACGATTGGTATGTTGACCGAGGAGTTGTTTAGAATTACATAGGTAGATCAAGAAGGTGGCGATCAATGGAAGTAAGATTGCATTGGCAATTTGTGCAAACTGTATAATTATAATCGGCTTGAAACCCGACATCGCTACGATGACTCCAGTGAGTAACACGGACATCCAAACTAATCGAAACATCAGACTATCTTCTTCTAAATTAAACAACCCTTTGGCAGCATATGCTGCGGCAATCGGAGCTGTCAAGGTTGAACTCAGACCAGCAGCAAACAATCCAACCCCCATCAAAATTTTGGCAGAGTTGCCAAATAATGGTTCTAGTTGAAGAGCTAAATCAGATGCATTATTGACTTCTTGGATGATGTCGGAACTGGCAGCTGCAGTAATTATAATCATCATCGAAATCACACCTCCGAGAATGATCGAACTTCTATTTTCTGATCGGATATCAGCCAGTGATGATTCTGGGTCCCACTTCTTAGAAATGGTCGACGCGTGTAAGAACAAATTGTATGGCACTACGGTCGTTCCAATAATTCCTAAGATGAGATTGAGATGATCAAATGAGGCTCTTGTTGGAATCAATCCTTTAGCAATCGATAGCATATCTGGCTTTACAATGATTACTGTCATCAGATAAAATATACTCATAACGATGACTAGACCAATTAATATCTTTTCTAATGACTTGAACGAACCAAAATAAAGTAGGGAAAAGCATATTGCTCCAAGGATGAGCGGTGACAATGCAAACTCTCCAATTAGCAAGTCTAGACCAAGGACACCGCCTGCAAGGTTTCCAGATTCATAAGCAGCATTCCCGATAAGGATAGCACCTATCACTAAAGTGAACACAGCAATTCTCGCAATCGGGTGACTAAAATATACTCTCAATGCCTCACCAAGACCAGATCTAGTAATGAAACCTAAGCGAGCTGCCATCTCTTGCAAGACAACGGTCGCCACGATTGAAAATACCATTGCCCAAAGCAATGTATAGCCAGTCTCTACACCTGCAAGAGTACAAGTCGTCACTGTTCCTGGCCCAATAAAGGCAGCAGCTACAAGTGTACTTGGTCCGAATAATTTGCTTTTCTTCAAGTATTGAAGGATTGCGACTCCTTAGATTAGTTTATTGTGAAAATAGAGATAATATATCGGATTGAGATGATCCATCTAGTTACAGAGAAATATAAAGGTGCTGTAGCGATATTGTTATCAGCGTTTTGGCCAGTGAGCTCAAGTCGAGTGTAAGGATATTGGGTCTAATTGTTGTATCTTAGAACTTATCAATTCACTTCCCACACATAGGCACTATGAATATCAAAACCGACTCTGCCTTCGAATCGAAACTTGATAATTATCCAGATAACATTCGTGACAAGATGCGATATCTCCGCAGTCTGATCCGTGAAACTGCTCAAGAAATGGAGATTAGCTCACTTGAAGAAACTCTCAAATGGGGAGAACCGAGCTTTCTTACCAAACACGGAAGTACATTAAGGATGGATTGGAAAGCCAAGACACCAGACCAGTATGCGCTTTACTTCAAGTGTACAAGTCGCCTAGTAGAGACCTTCAAAGTTGTCCATTCTCATACCTTTAAGTATGAAGGAAAGCGAGCCATCGTTTTTGGGATAGAACAACTAATTCCTGTCTCTGAAGTAAAGCAATGCATCAAAGCCACCTTGCAGTACCATAAGGTGAAAGACGATGTCAAGCTGGGGATGTAATCTCGTTTTTTCATTTCAACGGGATAACGCGTTGAGAAATAGCACGGAGCTCCAACATTCCACCCCCACAGCTATTGGTTTATCGGCGTAAAGGTTGTACTTTTGCAGACCTTTTGGAAATTCTGAGGTGTGAACCCTCGTTTTAGTTTTATCAGAATATAAACACATGGCATTAATAGGTACGATTCGTAACAACTTTTGGTTTGTCCTCATACTACTAGGACTTGCATTAGTTGCATTCATCTTTATGGATATCAGTGGCGCAAATAGTCAGGCAGGAGCTGTACAAACTCTCACAATGGGAGAAATCAACGGAAAGAAAATTGATTACAAAGAATTTCAGCAGACTGAATCAGCTTACTACAGTGGTAATAACTCTGAGGCATTTGCTAAGAAGAAGACGATATGGGATTTTTATGTAGAAGAAGCCCTACTAGATAATGAAGTTGAAGGTCTTGGCATCACAGTGCCTACTGAGGAGTTGATGGAATTACAGTTTGGTTCTAACCTGAGCCCGATTGTGACTCAGAACTGGATGAATCAACAGACTAGACAAGTAGATAGAGCTCAGCTCAATACATTCAGAACGGCGATTGAAGAAAATGAAGAGATGAATGACAAGTTTAGAGCTTACTGGGCAGAACAAGAGAAGCATATCATCAAAGAACGTAAAGAAGCGAAGTTGACTGCAATGGTCACTAAAGGTATGTACACACCTAACTGGCTTGCTGAAGCAATCTACAAGGAGGATAACACGACAGTGACATTTGACTTAGTAAAGGTGCCATTTGATATGATGACTCAAGATGTAGAGGTTACGAATGCAGATATCACTAACTATCTAGAGGATAACAGAGCAACATATTTTAAGGAAGACGAAAGTAGAGTGATCGAGTACACTGCATTTGATGTGGTAGCGACTAGCGAGGATTCTACTGAAATCTTTACTAACATGAGTGAAATCGCGACCAACTTTAAAACTGCGGCAAGTGACTCATTGTTTGCGCTATCTAATAATGGAGGATACGCCAACTATTACTTTGGCATAGACCAATTGCCAGAAGTAGCTAAGGAGAGAATCTCTACGACAATGAATCCTGGAGACGTTATCGGTCCATATTTGGATAAAGGAAACTACTCTATATTGAAGTTGATAGACAAGCAATCTGTACCAGATAGTGTAGAAGCTAGACATATATTGATCAAGTGTGATCGTAATAATTCAGCTGATCTCGCTGCTGCAAAAGCAAGAATTGATAGTGTAAAGACTGTACTAAGAGGTGGAGCTAACTTCGCAGATGTAGCGAAGAGCACGAGTGATGATGGATCTGCTTCTCAAGGTGGAGACCTTGGAAAGTTTGTACAAGGTACAATGGTGGCAGAATTCAACGAAGCTTGTTTCTACAAGGGTAATGTCAAAGGGTATCAAACAGTAGTGACACAATTTGGTGTACACCTTATCGATGTTCAAGACCGCATATTTGGTGACAATTCAACCAAATATAAGATCGCGAGTATCGTCAAGCCAATTATTCCTTCAGAAAACACACAGAACACTGTCTACAGCCAAGTAGCTGATTATGTATCTGAGAATAGAGAGATCAATGCACTTAAAGGTGTGCTGGGAGCTAATTCAACATTCGAAGTAACTGCACCGCTAGGAATAAACGACTACACTATTACGGCACTAGGTCAAGGAGACACAAGCAGAGATATCATCAAGTGGGCTTTTGATGGAAGTACGGAGGTAGGTGATGTGTCGCCAGAGATCTATACATTCACAGACAAAGTCAATTACTATGATAACAAATATGTGGTCGCAAGTCTAAAGTCTATAGAGAAGCCAGGAATGATGTCAGCTGATGCAGCTAGATCGTCAGTAGAGTCAGCTGTGAGAAATCAATTAAAAGCTAAGGCTTATGCAGCATCTGTTAATGTAACTGATCTTAATACACTCGCATCAGATAAAGGATTAGAAGTTCAGACAATAGAGAATGCCAATACAAAAGTTGGATTCCTTGCAGGTGTTGGTCAAGAGCCAAAGGTGGTTGCAGCAGCAATGAGTACTCCTGCTAATTCTCTATCAGAGCCAATCGTTGGTAATAGTGGAGTATTCATTGTGAGACCTACTACAAAGAACGAACCATCTGGTGATGTGAATTTGACATTGATCAGACAGAGCCAAAAACAAGCTGCAACAAGTCAAGCGAATTTCAAAATACTTAATGCATTAAAGAAAGGCGCTGACATCGAAGACGGAAGATCAAAATTCTTCTAGTCAGCTAGGACGATTCTAGACTTAGGGATTATCACTCTACCATAAGGAATCAACCCATTGAATACCATTAAATACGGATAGGAGTTAAGTGCTTCTATCCGTATTTTTTTTGGAGTAAGTAACCCTTTATCTATCAAAGATTGTCTTCTGCATCCGCCAAGTAATGGTGATTCAGGAGTGTACCATACTCCATCTTGGTAGCAAGCAACATTGCCATACGAAGTATCTGTGACCAATCCATCTCTTACCATAAGGATATCATCAGATTGACGGCGAAGAGCGAAAGCGGCATTGATAGCATCTCTGTCAGTACTCTTGTGATCATAGTCAAATGTAATATTAACTGTTGTCAGGTTGCGAATCAATCTGATTACATAAGGTTGAGTTTTGACTTCTTGAACTCCTGATTTGTTATATAGTATTCTGAGTTTTTGCTGGTGCCCTACTATCAGTTTATTGACCTGTAACTCGACAATAGAGCTCAGATTCACTGAGTGACTTTCTCCTATTGTTCTATCAATACGAGCTTGGTGATAGGAGAGAAGTGGACAAGTCCCATCCGATTCTATGCTGATGGATTCAATGTATAGGGACATAGATCTTGTGTAAGAGTTCATGATATTCTTCTATACACTTGCTTCGGCTTGTAATACCTCCACCACTGCGGAAGTAGTATTTGCCTTTTAGATGTTCGATGTATCTTATCAGTACAGATGAGACCATTTGATGACCATCATATACACCAAAGACTCCAGTGTAATATCCTCTTGCTCCATGCTCTGCATTTTCTATAATGGCTAGTGTGCTTTGTTTTGGTGCACCACTCACACTACCTGCTGGCAATAGTTGATCAAGGATTGATCCGTGCTTGCCTTGATAAGTCTCAGTCAATGTTCCGGAGATATTACTACTTGTCTGAAAGAGTTCTTGGGTTTGACTTTTGATAATTTGCATGTAGCGGTAGTCATCTACTTTGACCGACTTACTTACCTGGCTGAGATCATTCCTCATCAGGTCTACGATTGTGGCATGCTCTGCTTGTTCCTTTGGATCATCAAGTAGGTGCTTACCATCCATAAGAGTCGAGAGTTTTCTCGTTCCCTTCATTGGGTAAGTGGATATTTGATCCTTATCAATCTTGACAAATGGTTCTGGCGAGAAGACGATGAACTCATCCTGATACTTGAGTTTATATTTAGCAACAGCACTGTGATAGATTGTCTCTAGGTCGTAGCCAAAATTGATTAACTCAGTGGCATAGGTCAAGTTTGTCAAATAGCTATTGCCATAGTTAATACTTGCAACCACCTTATTGTATCCAACTTGGTAGTCATCTAGTGACATTGGAGATGGTTGTAAGTGGATGACCTCTGTTGATGGTAGAGATTGATGATTACTATATATAGGAGTGTCAATCCACACATCACTTGGTAAATCTGATAGCGGCAAGACGATTGGTTTCTGACATTCAAAGTCAAACAAAAAGAAATACGGAACAGACTGCATAGAGTAGTCGTCCATTAGGTCGATTGCTTTGCCGTATTGTGTCGATTGCTTTCTGTTCATCAAGTCACAAAATTACCCTAATTGTAGATAACGAGCTAATTACCCAGACTTCAGAGATTTCAAGCTTTTCTATTCTTGGCCCAGTTTCAAGTAATACAATTCATTAATCAAGTTACCAAGTTTCCATGTTGTGGAGATCAAGTCGATATTGGCTTCAAGAATTTTTCTTTCACGTTGATTAAGAAGGAAGATGGACGATTCTCCGATGCCAAATTTCAATACTTCCGCCTCATAAAGCAAAGTACTATTCTGGATTTTTTCTTCGATGGTAATGAGTTGGTCTGACTGCACCTCATATATATCTAGTAAGGCATCATACTTTGTCTCTAGTGTCGCTAAATAGTGTGTTCGATCCAAATTGTTTTGATCGATGATAGCTTCATTGAGTCTGACTTCACCCTTTGTTTTTCGATTCAATATGGGCATCATAAATGTCACTCCATACTTATAATCATTAAGACTAAAACTGGCAGCTGACCCTCGATCAGCAAGATTGAGTAAGGTGTTGTACTTGAGATCAAGTTGAGGTTTGAATTGTTCTTTTTGGAGTCGATTTTCTAGATTCAGCATATCGATGCTATTATCCACTTTGCGTATCAGTGGATCTTCATCAAATATGGGATCAGCCATCAGCGCCATTTCGTAGAGATCTCTAGTCAGATCAGGAAGACTCTCTGGATAGATTTCATCATTGAGCTCTAGTGGATTGCCTTCTTCATCCCATAGAAAGAGATTGAGCTGTTGGCTAGTCTTGATAAATGTGCCCTGAGCATCGAGGAGTAACTTCTCAGCACTATTGATATTGAGTCTTGATTCTAAGGTATCTATAGCAGGTTTGTCGCCATTGATATAGAGCTCGACGATATTGATATGTCTTTCATTGATGAGGTCTAGAAAGTTGGATTGTAGCTCTATGTGATAATATGATTGCGACCATAGGAGGTAGGTGCTGATCGCTTGGAAGAGAATTTCTCTCACCATAATTTCTCGGTCAATTTGACTCTTTACACCATTGAGTTCGGCATTCTGAATATCAAATCGTGTCTGATCAAATAGGAGTCCTCTCAAGACACTCAGATTTATCGTACCATAGATAAGCCCTCTGCCAGGTACATTATTCTCCGCATTGAGAAAGTCCCCATTATTGCGTTCATAACCTACAGCAAAATCTACCGGTAGTTTAGTCGGTATAGTTGCTTTTGTATCCCAAATGTTGAAATAATCTGTGTCTTTGAAATCTTTTGTTAGGTAGTCAGACTTAATTTTAGGGTCTAGAGCACCTCGACCCTTAAGTGCATAAGCTGCTTGAATTTCATCGTTCAGATTTGCCTTCTCAATGAGAGGGTGATTAAGCAGCACCATATCCACATAGGTACTCAAGTACAGCGTATCAATGGTCCAACCTAGGCGCGGTAGCGTACACAGTAAGATAATGATGAGAGTTGTTATCGCTTTCATGACTTTGAGTAAATGGGTGCTGTAATCTACTTAATCTTTCTTAAAGGCGCTTTTCTTTTCACGTCTTTAAACTTTCCTTCTTCATAAAAATCTGGAGGAAAGCCATTGAGCTGTCGCCATAGTTCGTAATACACTCTCACATCATTCAGTAAGAGAAGACCTCTTGCTCCAGCGCCAATTCTAATCAGGTCTGGCCAGTCTTTTTGTTGATTATCCTCTATGACTAGGATTCTGTACATACCATTCTCACTGATATCATAGTCAATTGCAAATACCTCTCCGTCGTACGTTCCAAATGAATTGTCGGGCCAACCGCTGAAGATAATGGCAGGCCACCCATCGAATTGTAACCTCACCTCTTTGCCGATTTGTATCAACGGCATATCAACAGGCTCGATATACAGTTCTACAGCTCTTTGATAAGTGAGCGGTACGATCGTAGCCAAGTCATCCTGTGACTTCACAAATTCTCCAATTCCAGTCTTCAATATTTTAGTGATTCTTCCATTGATTGGTGAAGTAATTGCATAAGCATTCTGTCTTTGTTGGATCTGATTAAACTTAGATTCTAGTTTTGTCGACTCTCCCAACAATGAAAATCTATAAGAATCCGCAGTTTGAATTTCAGACGCCAACTTGGATACTTTTTGCTCGTAGTCTGAGACTGTCAATAATCGATCTTGTCCAATGTTTAGCTTGTCATTTCTGAGTTTGTTGAGCTTATTCTGAACAGAAAGCAACTTAGCATCAGCTTCTCTATTAGATAATCGCTTGGTCTCAAGATCAGTTAATGACTTGATACCTTTGCTGAACATCTCCTCCATCCGAGATAATTGATTTCTTGCATTCTCTGCATAAGTCTGTGCAGCGACAAGGTCTTGCTCGATAGAATTGATTTCAATATCGAGTTGCTGATTTTTGATGGTGAGTTGTTGCAATTTGGAATCCTGCAACTCCTCCAGTGAAATCAGTTGCTCTTTTAAAAATTTTGTCTTTTCGACATAAGCATCAGCGGATCTCAATTTTGCATCTTGCTGTTCTTTAGTATTGGCTAACAAGTTTGGATCTAGATATTCTTCTTTTGCCTCCGTGAGGATTGCAATCGTATCACCTATGTTAACCACATCACCTTCTTTTACATACCACCTTTCTATTCTTCCACCTATCAGTGGTTGAATAGTTTGAGGTTTGTCATATGGGTTAAGAGTTGTGACAGTTCCTGATGACCTGATATTTTGTGTCCAAGGCAAAAACAACCCAAGAATAAAGAGGACAAACAAACCTATAAAGATTTTGATCAAATACTTAGCATGAGTCCTAGTCTTTAGCTTGTCATAAGCTTTGTACTTACTACGATCTATTTGTGAACTGACTGATATTGGACTGATATTTAACATACGGTATTCACTTTTTAGGTTAGGCCGATATACGTCCGTTGTTGAGTTCAATTACTGTTGGTATATATTCTTTCCAAGTGTCATCAACTGATGAGATCAAGATTTTCCATCGGTTGGTACTGCTGGTCAATGCTTCGATAATCTTACGTTTTTCTGTATGATTCACATGGTCTAGTGGATCTTCTAGTATAAGTAGCTTAGGATTCGTTGCGATTGCTCTTGCGAGTAAAATTCTATTCTGAATATTTCTAGGAACCTTTTTTCCTTCTGGGTCGATCACTGTTTTAAATCCTAGTGGCATCTTAGATAAGAATGACGATAGACCAGTGATGCTGATGGCATTATTGATCGCTTCTGGTGTTGCACTTGGTCGATCCATACCGATATTCTCAAGGATAGTGCCATGGAATATCTCACCACTGCTGATGCAAAATCCAATTTCATGTTTCAACTTATCGTAGTCTAGAGCCTTCATCGGAAATCCATTATATTTAATGATTCCATCTGTTGGTTCTAAGACTCCAGCAATGAGTTTCAGCAGGGTTGACTTGCCCGAACTAGGGGGTCCAGTAATCACTGTCGAGGTATTACTTGGTATTTCAAAATCAATATCTACCAGATTGTTGGTAGCTGCATCTTGGTATCTGTACGAAAGGTTCTCTGCAGAGATAGAAAACGAATCATCTGACTCTTTAAGCAGCACATCCTCGTACTCGTCCATCGGCTTGTCAAATACAAAACCAATCTTCTCGAGTGCTGTAAGAATATCATAGATAGACTCAATGGTCTTGATGATTTTCTCAACTGACGCGATAATCAAGATAATGATGATTTCTGCAGCTACAAATTGCCCAATATTCATCTGCTCATTGAAGACTAGGATACTTCCTGTGATCAAGAGCCCTGCAGCAACTAATAGTTTGAAGATGATTAAGTAGACTGATTGGCTGATGATTACATTAAAGTGATCTTCTCTAGCAGTCAGATATTTGTCAACATGACCATCGGTTTTGTTCAACGCAAGGTTGTTATCACTTGCGAGTTTAAACGTCAATTTGCTCCGAGCGATTTCCTCTATCCAGAAGGCAATCTTATACTTTGCTGTAGACTCCTGAATACTTGTCCGTAAACCCCTTGGGCCGGTCGCAGCGATTATTAAGTAGACAACAATGACTAGCAGCACACTGAAGATGATAAAAAACGGATGATAAAGACTCAAGACTATCAATCCAACGATCACTTGGAATATACCTAGTGAGAAGTCAATAAGAATCTTAGGTAAACCCTTTTGGATGGTAAGAGTATCAAAAAATCTATTAGCCAAGTCTGGGCCGTAGTAATCTCTAAATGCCTCGTATTTAATCTTTGGTATCCTCAAAGCAAATTCAAATGACGCATTACTAAATATCTTCTGAGATAGATTCTCCACTATTCGCAATTGTAGGAGTTGTAGAAAGCCTGTCATCCCAATTCCCAATATAACAAAGAAGACAAGTACATACCAAGATGTTGTAATCTGTCCACCTTGGATTAGATTTACGATGGCTTGTATACCTAGTGGTAATGAGAGGTTGACTACACCATTGAGAAAGGCATAGATATATACCTGATAGATATCAGACCGGTGTATTGACAGTAGTCTCTGAAATCGCGTTATCGGCGACAATTTTTCTAACATAGTTGGCCTACTTAGCGTTGTACTTTCTGAGTTGTCTTTTCATCTTGTTAGATATTTCTGACCAGAGTCTGTTGAGATTATTAGACTTGGCAGAGACAATAATATCTGGTCCTGGTACACCCATTCTTACTGTAACAGCATAGAGTTGAGGGTTGGCAGATACTTTCTTTACAAAGATGTCGCTATAAATGATGTTACCATAAGTTTTACTAAGTTTTCTGATTTTCCATTTGGCAAATCTCAGATACTTATTAGAAATATTTGCTTGGTTTCTTATTGTGAATTTCATAAAGATGGAATATTTGATCTTGTTTCGAACTAATACAATGTTAGTAATACTATCAAAACATTAAGTTTTACTTTTTTGTTTTGAAAATTTGAGAATATTTTATGTTTTTCTTACGTCTTTTGCATCATTGATACGATAGTCTCACTTTTATTAGTACAATCATTGTAAGACTTTGTTTGATTAAAATTGCTAGAGATCCACCCACTTGTTTAGCCGATTAGCTAAGTAGACTCCCATACTCATACATCCTTGCAACAAGTATCCACCTGTAGGCGCATACCAGTCTACCATTTCACCGATGCAGTAATGTCTTGGAAGTTTAGTTAATTGAAGATCGCTGGATAACTCTGAGTAGGGTATACCTCCGATGGTAGAGATTGCCTCATCCAAGCTACGAGGACAACCTATCTGTATTGGTAGAGCCTTGATCGAATCGGACAATTGATTACTATTTATGAAGCGTTCCTTACTCAGTTGCGACTTGAGAAGTTTGATGGCAATCTTTGAGAGCTTGACACTATCGGATAGTACTGTTGTAAATGGCATCTCAGACTTAGTCAGCAATGTCATAATCTTCTCCTTAGACATTGAAGGTTTCAGATCAATATGGATAGTAGTAGATGTTGCTTTAGCTAGAGCAGATTGAATACTATTGCTCAATCCATAGATCGCATTACCTTCTAAGCCATATTCAGTAATAAGGAGTTCACCTGAGGTAGAAGTTTCGTTGTGAGTAACAATGATATTTTTTAATGGTTTGCCAGCGGCCATTTCTATAAATGTAGAGTCCCACTCAACGGTAAACCCACAGTTGACTCCTCGGAAAGGCTTGGTATCAATTCCCTTCTCCTTGAATAGTGCAGACCATTCACCATCAGATCCTGTCACCTTCCAACTTCCTCCACCGAGGGCAAAGACAACAATGTCCGCTTCCACAACGGTGGAGCCAAACTTCAATTTACCCTGTGAATCCCATCCTGACCAATGTTGATTGGTTAAGACCTTGACATTGTTTTCGGCGAGGATATTCTTGATTTTTGAGAGAACTTCGATTGGCTTTATCCCCTTTTCGGGAAATACTCTATTGCTTGTACCACTATATGTCGGCACCCCAATCTCCGACAACCACTTCCTAAAATCATCAGGTGTAAATGCATCCAAGTATCCATCCATACACCCAGCAGGTTGGTACTTCTCCTTAAATATTGGTAGCGGTTCATCATATGTCAGATTGAATCCGCCCTTACCTGCGACAAGAAATTTACGACCGATAGACTGTTGACCTTCATAGATGGTGACGGCATACCGCTTGGAGTCCAAGTGTGCTGCGAGACACATGGCAGAAGGGCCTCCTCCGATGATTACAACCGATTGTCGCATAGACTTAGTAGGATAATTTTGGTTGTGTAAAACTAACGATATAAATATTCTGCATTTTCCATCTAGACCATATGGAGAAATCCTTTAATCGTTATCCTGCTTTATTATTTAGTACAGTATTAGTTATCAAAAGTAGACCTGAGCTTCTAAAACTTGTGTTGCTTACCTACCCATATATCTCTTTGCTCGTTCCTCAATAGAGTTGAAAAACGATTTCAGCTTATTCTTAGAATGAAACTTAGTCTTACCTCAGTACCACCTTTCCCGTCAATTGAGTTTGCCCATTAGTGATCCGATAGAATACTGGGATCTTACCATATTGTCCTACTGGAGTATTGAACGTGTGAGGGCCAGCACTGACATACCCATTATGAACAACAGCTAAGTGTTGACCTAGAATCGTATACAGATCAACTTTGATTTGGTCAGGACGATTGAGTTGGACTTTGATATTGAGTAGATTCTGTGATTGATAGGCAGAATGAGCTATTGTCTGTTGGACAGGTGCTGAAGTCGAAGAAATCGGACTACACTGGAGACCTATGTCCATTCTTGGATAGGCTTCTCCTAAGATATCATCTACAGCGCTTGGATCAATGCACAACCAATATTCTAAAATACTCGAGTACAAACTTCTAAAATCTGTACCATATTTCAGATTGCCGCTATTATCTAAGTCAGAGAGATCTGGATCATCACCGAGAATCCCTTCTCCATTGAGCCCAGGTCCAAAAAGTAATACTGGTGCCGCTGTTCCGTGGTCAGTACCATCACTTGCATTTTGTTGGACACGTCTACCGAATTCTGAGAATGTCATCGTCAATACATCATTATCTAACCCATCAATTCCTAGATCTTCATAGAAAGTAGCGATTGATTCTGATAAGTCATTCATTAAATTTCTATGGCTATTAGCTTGATTAACGTGGGTATCAAATCCATTCAAGGTGACAAGATAAAGTTGTGTTCCTAAGTTACCCTTGATCATTCTTGAGACGATAGATAGTTGTTCGCCTAATTCACCCGAGTATTCTACTGCATTGCTTCCTTGTTGAAATGCTTCGCTGATCACATCAACATACCTATATGTGCTATTGGCCATCGTTCTCAAGAATTCTACTTGATCACCATAGTAACATTCATTGTCTATGACATCCAGGCTGAATACTGTACCACTATCTCCAATTGCATCAATCTCTGCTGCATTACCAACATTAAATCCAAGGTCAGCTCCATTGTCGTCAAAGAATAGGATACTATCAGGTCCACCAATTTTGACAGCTGGGGGTATAGGGCTTGGATTTTCCAAATAGTCAGGATATTGGTTAACATAGGTTCTACCTAGCCAACCAGAACGAGCAGGATCATTACTTCTTGTGCCACTACTCCAGATATCTATCGATTCAAAATGAGATAGATTGGGGTCTTCGTAGCCGACAGAATTGACCACCTTCATCTGACCTGTATCCCACAAGCCTTTCAGAGGATCCATAATACTTGGTATTCCGAACTTATCTGTGAGTTGAGTGATGTCTGATTGTTCAACTGCGATAGTGGGTCTATTCGCAGCGTAAGTACCATAGTCAAATGTTGGGATGATTGTATTAAGTCCATCATTACCACCTTTGAGTCTGATCATTACTAAGATTCGACCGTCTCCATTCGCAGCACCACCTGCAGCCGAGAGTGAGGACATTCCTAATGATGAAACAGGCAGACCTGCCAGTGTCACTGTACCTCCACCCATTACACCAAGCGAGTAGAGGAAGTTTCTTCGAGACCATTTGCTATGATCACTGTTATGTTCTTTTTGCCCGTGAGCAAGAGACTCTCCTTTTCTGTTATTATGGTCTTTACACATCGGCTCGGTTATTTTAATTGAAATTCAGGAAGGGTAACGAGATAATTGAGTAGAAGGGTTATTTGCCCAGGAGCTGTATCCCAACTTAGATTCCAAGATCCATCGTCGTAATAGTTTTGTGGTATCTCAGCCTTAAATCTACTGGTCGCTCTACCATATTCTTCTTCAGTCGGAAGTCCTCTCACAATAAAGTAGTCCACGATGGTCTTAGTGATGATTTCAGGGTCATTAGAATTATTAGTCAGTTCGATAGCTAGAGTTCTCAATGCTTCAGGATTAGATGTGAATGCTAGACTACTGATCTGAATCAAGCTCTGCCATCTTAAAAGAAAACTGTTACTATTAATCCAGTTACGATTGCCACTCCAGCCGGCTACATCTACAGGGTTGAAAATCCGTTGACCAAGTTCTCCAGATCGGAATGCGATGGCTAAGTAGATTTCATCATTGAGATTCAGATTGAGTTCTCGACAATGAGTCAAGAAGAGCTCAAGATGTCCTGGTATCACTGTTTCTATATGGGCATCATCATAGAAGTGTTCGCTACGGAGAATTGTTGTGATTACTGGAAGTAACTCATAATTGTTCGCCACCATAATATTTGCCAATTCTTGGACAATATCTTCTGCTACTTCTGGATTGACGAGATAAGTGTAGAGCTTTTCGCAAATGTAGTACGCAATCTGAGGCCCACGTTCTTCAAATAGGATGTCGATCAATTCATCATATCCCCAATTACCAGTCCTGCCAAATATTGTCTTCTCCCCACTATCGTGTAGAGCAGGGACAAAATTAATAGGGGCACATGCAGAGGTAAAACCATTCCAACCTGTCAATGCTCTTGCTACCTCTTGGATATCTTCTTGGGTATACCCATTATCTACTCCTAATGTGAAAAGCTCCAGCAATTCTCTGCCATAGTTTTCATTTGGCTCTAGCCGGGTATTCTGTACACCATTCAAGAAGACTAACATTGCCGGAGTGATTCCCATCTCATAGACGAATGTCTTAAAGTTGCCCAAAGCATGGGTCTCTAATAGGTCAGTATATTGATATAACCAACTGGGACATTGATAGTCATCGAGTCTTGTGACGAAGTGATTGTGCCAGAAGAAGGCCATCTTTTGGCGGAGACCACCTTCATAGAGCGATTTCACCCATTCTGTAGCCCAACTCACTACCTGTTCTGCTATCTCGGCCTGCGGATCAGTATACTCATCGATTGACCAATATGCCCACTCAGGTTCTGCGCTTACTGGAGAATTGACCGCATCACTAATAATCGTGTCAATTAATACTTGAGGATCTTGAGATTCAAAAGATTCCAGATTAGGATAATGAGCACCAAGTGAAGACCTTCTAAGAAGATGTTTTATTCGGGTGAGATTCCACTGTAGACTACTCCCAACAGTATATGGGGTTAATCCGTAGATTGCACAATTGATAGGCGGCATATGATGATAATTAACTTCGTAACTAGACTAATATAAAACGATTAAATTTTAACATTTGATATAATTAGACTAATTGTTCTACCTAAGGTTTAACTCGACTGTGTAGGTTTTTAAGATTTCTACCAATTTTATGGAAGAAATCTTGCTCTTGAGGATTACCTTTAGCTTCATATTGCGTCTCAGTATAGTACTTAGGCCTAATCATCAGTATAACATCAACTTTAATATGAGCACAGTTAACCCAACATTCAAGACTAAGCAGGATAGAGATGAGTTCTTTATCGCCCTCGGCGTCATTGCCCTATTTATGTTGTTTTTTTGGGGAGTATTTGGGAGAGGAGATGCACCTCAGCCTCCGACGGAAGCTGTAGTTGTTGCTGTTGATTCAGATGGAGATGGAGTAGCTGATGACGAGGATGATTGCCCAGAGATAGCAGGTATTTTACTCAATAATGGCTGCCCAAAAGTCATAGACACAGATGGTGACGGGATTGCAGATAAAGATGATCTGTGTCCAGAATATGCCGGGACTGAAAGACTAAAAGGTTGTCCAGGAGATAAAGACAAAGATGGAGTTCACAATGGAATAGACAAGTGTCCTGATTCAGTAGGAGCAGTAGATAAGAATGGATGTGCTGTTGATACAGATGGAGATGGAGTTGCTGATATCAAAGATAAGTGTCCAAAAGTGAAAGGAATTGTAGCGAATAAAGGTTGCCCAAAAATCAAGATTGACAAAGCAGACATGGTCATCTTGAACGAGGCTATGCGATCAGTTCAATTTGAGACAGGTAAAGCATCTCTCAAAGCATCATCATTCAAAACTCTAGACCAGATTGTTGGGATGATGAAAAAGTATCCTAAGTATAAGTTAGCTATTGGCGGTCATACTGACAACACAGGTGATGCTAAAAATAACTTGACTCTGTCAAAAGCAAGAGCACTAACTTGCTATGATTATCTTATGTCTAAAGGTGTACCCCGCAACAAACTTAGCCATAATGGTTTTGGTATGCGAAAGCCATTAGTGCCTAATGATACATCTGAAGGTCGCCAGACTAACCGAAGAGTTGAGTTCAAGTTCAACTATTAATCTTTTCAGAGGAGTACCTCGATTCATAGTTTTCTGTAATAGTGATTTCAGTTTCTGAACTGAATAACCATCTC
>CALISO010000135.1 GCA_938041445.1 uncultured Saprospiraceae bacterium | reverse complement strand
GGGAATGTATAAATTTGTTTGTCAAGTGCATCTACTTCTGCTTGGATTGCTGCTAGTGCTGCTTCTTTGTCAGACTTCATAGACTTTAGTTCTTCTAGTGTCTGAGCTTGAGCAACAGTTGCAACTAAAAAAAACATCCCGCATAGTACGGTTAAAAATAAGTTCTTCATTTTCAATGTGTTTAAGATAAATAGTTTAGTTATGAATTTCAATTTTAGAATCAGTGACTTTATTTAGGGGTAGAATAACTCTACTGTTTCCCGTATCTAAAGTCATAGATGTTTTATTTATATCTATTATAAGACCCGTAGTGCCATCAAAAGTCACTCGGTCTCCTAAATTAAATCGCTCTTGAGTGTAAAAACTTGCTAGGTAGTTAGACATGGTATTTTTAGAACTTAAACCGTATCCTATGGCAAATGCAAGGACTAGCCCACTGATCAAGATAGAGATATTTGTAGAGAGGAATTCTGTGTTAATTTCTGCTTGAGCAAGAGCACTGATGAGGATGTTGACTATCAGGAAGTAGAATAGGAAACTAGAGATAAGCTTTGCACTGGGTATACCTAGACTGTTACAAGCCGTATAAACGACCTTTTTAAGTCCATCAGCCAGCAATGTCCCGAGTATTAAGATAACTAAAGCAGTTAATAACTTAGGTACAAACTCTACTATGCTCACAACTAGTTCAGAGACCGCATCTAGATCTAGAATAGCCGTTGAGACCATAATTACAAATAATATGACAATATAATAAACGATAGAGGACATTAAGGTGCTAATCTTTATATTAATGTTTGTCTTATCTACGATTTCTATTTCATTGAGCTTATCCCCGAGCTTGTCAATGCCCATTTTAGTGAAGGCAACCTTTATCATACTCCTTATCATTTTGGCCACGAGCCATCCCAATAAAAAAACAACTAATGCTCCTATGATTTTAGGCACTGTAGACAACATATTGTCCATCAAGCCAGTCAAGGTCTCCGACATCGAAAAATCAAATAAAAACATAAGCATCAATTTGCACGTATGATAAAAATACAAATATATGAATAATTGAGATGTGTTAGCCAATTATGATTAGATATTGTAAGTCTATCAGGCTAAATTTAAGATCAGAAGTAGCAATCAACTGGGCTACTCTCTATCTATACTTATAAAAGATTGGGTGAAACTCTGATTATTTTAGAAGTGCATTGATATCAATATTATCATCGTCGTCCTTATTCGACTCAGCGGATGGATCATTACTTGTTAGGTCAGCCATCACATTAAACATTCTAGAGAAATATAAGTCTATTACACTACCAAAGAAGGAGAATACTGAGATATCATTATTCAGCTTCTTCTTGATTTTGTTGCCTGCATTATCAAATGCTTCAGATTGTTGTCTTTCTAGTTCTTTAAAGTTGTTCATTCCTTAGTTCTCAAACTTGCCTCCAATATAGAAGATTTTGAGTAAGTCAATTTGTCTAATCTGGATAAGTTTCTACATAAATCGTTTTGAATTTATGCTTGGCTCTTTTTATCTTCATTTTTATCGCACTCTCAGATTTATTTAGAATGCTACCAATGTCCCTGATACTCATATCATCTTGATACTTCATCAGTAAGATTGCCTTATCACTTGATGGTATCTTACCAAGAATGGTCTTCAACCGTCTAATGTTAGTTTCTAATAGGAATGAATCATCTACATCATCTATCATATCATTATCGCCAGAGAAATTATCCATCAGCATACTTGGATCCTTCTTCTTTCGTCTAATAATATCGATACAAAAATTGTAGGTAATTGAATATATCCATGTAGACACCTTTGACTTTCCACTAAATTTGGAAAGATTCAACAGGATCTTCATAAATATTTCTTGAACAGCATCTTCAGCTAAATCTTCATCTCTTAATAGAGAGATACTCTTAGCGTAGATCTTACCACTATACCTATCGTACAACTTGTCAAAGTAGGCAACGTTTTGAGTTGCCAAATACTCTGAGACAATTTCTTCGTCAGTAAGCGTCCTACCAATATCCTTAGTAATTAAGGGAAAAAGCAGATTGATCAACGTAAATAGATTTTAGAGTTTAAATTTGTGACTGTTTCTAATCCTAAAAGTAACAATACAATTTGTTCATTGAATACTTGATTAGTTACCATAACTATAATATTAATCAAATAATTCAATTGTGAGATCAGGAAAAGACAGCTATACAATCAAATTTACTACAAATTTCATGCCTATGCTAGTTGTTTTTGCACTGACCGGTGCATTCTCAGTCTGCTCAGCACAAAATGATGATGATGCATTCTTCATCAAAGAGATTTATGATTATGCCTTGACAGAATCAGATTCATATGATTATCTAGAGGGTCTATGCGCCATAGCTGGGCCTAGATTGACTGGAACTCAGGCCTCTTATGATGGCTTGACATACTGCGAAGGGCTCTTTAATAACCTTGCAGTAGATACTACCTGGAGGGTTTATTGTGATGTGCCTAGATGGTCAAGAGGAGATTTGTCAATCACTATGTCAGTAAATGGAGAACCAATCAAAGTGAGAGCTACTGCACTTGGCAATACAGAAGGTACAGGTGGCAAGCCAATAACAGGTGAACTTGTCCAAGTTATGCACTTAGACAGCTTGCCCTATAGAGACCTCGATGGCAAGATTGCATTCTTTAATAGGCCGATGGATCCTACTCAGATTGTTACATATCGAGCCTACGGAGGTGCGGTAGACCAAAGGGTATTTGGAGCTAGCCGATCATCAAAAGAAGGGGCTATTGCTTCTATTGTTAGATCAATCGGGTCACCTATTGATACATTTCCACATACAGGAGTATCCCAGTATGAAGAAGATATCACTACAAAAACACCAGGAATCGCGATTTCTACACAAGATGCTGAAGTTGTAGGTGCAGCTCTCAATGCAGGCAAAACTGTCACTGCCACCATTAACAGTACTTCACATATGCTTCCTGACACCACATCATATAGCATCGTTGCTGAAATCAGGGGCTCTGAATATCCGGATGAAATCATTTTAGTGGGAGGTCATATCGACTCGTGGGATCTAGGTCAAGGTGCTCATGATGATGGTACTGGTTGCATGCAATCTGTCCAAGTACTTGAGACATTATTAGGCTTAGGGTATCAGCCAAAACGGACCATCAGATGCGTGCTATTCACTAATGAGGAGAATGGGCTCCAAGGTGGCAAATCTTATGCGAAAACATCAACTGACAAAGGCGAATATCACTTAGCTGCGATCGAATCTGATGGTGGAGGATTTACCCCAAGAGGATTTTCTTGCACTGCACATCCAGACGTGTTTATCCCTATGCTCAAGAATCTTAAGGCATTTGAAGATGTACTAAATCCATATGATCTTTATATTAAAAACGGAGGTGCAGGAGCTGACATCAATCCATTAAAACCACAAAAAGGACTTCTAATTGGCCTGAATGTAGACAGTCAACGTTATTTTGACCTTCATCACACTAGCCAAGACATTATAGAGAATGTTCACCCTAGAGAATTCAAGCTAGGTGGCGCTGCTATGACTAGCCTTGTCTACCTCATAGATCAGCACGGATTATAGCTCAACCTATCAAATAGCTTAGTACAAGACCACTATGAAATCAGTCAATATTCAGAATCTAACATTCGACCTGTATATGGATGCGGCAGAAATTGCTAGTATTAATCAATCACTTGCACAAAAGATCGACGATTACTATGCGGATAAAGAGGATGTGATCGCCATTATAATATTGAAGGGAGGATACATATTTGGAGCAGACTTATTGAGATTAGTGGAAGCTGATATCCCTGCTTACTTCATACAACTGTCTTCTTATGTAGATACGAAGTCCACTGGAGAAGTGGCAATTAATCAAGTAAACCTCCCCGACTTGACTAACAAGAACATCCTCATTATAGAAGATATCATCGAGACAGGACTAAGTATGGATACACTACTGAAGCAACCTCTCTTCAATGAAGTAGCATCAATAGAGCTCTGCACTCTCCTACTCAAGCCTACCGAACTTAAGGCTCAATTAACTGTGAAATTCATAGGTAAGTCTATCCCTAGTGACTTCGTAGTTGGCTATGGGCTAGACTACAATGAATATGGTCGACATCTCCCTGATATTTACCACCTTAGAATGTGAAAATAATTTTTTGGGTAATAGTCGATTAAGATTTACAAAAAGACATTATCTTTGCACTCCAAATTGACCCATGGTGTAATTGGCAACACGTCAGTTTTTGGTTCTGATATTCTAGGTTCGAGTCCTAGTGGGTCAACA
>CALISO010000134.1 GCA_938041445.1 uncultured Saprospiraceae bacterium | reverse complement strand
ATTACAACTTGGCATTGGTAGACAACTTCCATCATCACAATTGGCCATAGCATCATAGTTGCAAGAATTGATATCCATACAACCTAACACTTGTAACTCATCAAGCACACAACTACATGGGTCACTTGGATCGACAACCTCGGTATCACCTGCACAGATATCTGTATTACAACTTGGCATTGGTAGACAACTCCCATCATCACAATTGGCCGTAGCATCATAGTTGCAAGAATTGATATCCATACAACCAAAGACTTGTGCTTCATCAAGCACACAACTACATGGGTCACTTGGATCGACAACCTCCGTATCACCTGCACAGATATCCGTATTACAACTTGGCATTGGTAGACAACTCCCATCATCACAATTGGCAGTAGCATCATAGTTACAAGAATTGATATCCATACAGCCTAACACCTGTACTTCATCAAGCACACAATTACATGGATCACTTGGATCAACAACCTCGGTATTGCCTGCACAGATATTCGTATTACAACTTGGCATTGATAGACAACTCCCATTATCGCAATTTGCAGAAGCGTTATAATTACAAGAATTGGCATCCATACAGCCTAGCACTTGTACAACATCTGGTATACATCCACAAGGATTACTAGGGTCTTGTACTTCTATATCACCCGCACAGATATCCGTATTGCAATCAGGAACTAACTGACAACTTCCATCATCACAATTCGCATCAGGATTGTAGTTGCAAGAATTAATATCCATACAACCAAGGACTTGTAACTCATCGATAATACAATTACAAGGTTCAGCAGGATCAGGTATCTCTATATCACCTTGACAGATATTAGTATTGCAAGTAGGTACAGGCATACAAGTACCGTCATCACAGTTGGCGTCAGGATTGTAGTTGCAAGAGTTAATATCCATACAGCCTAAGACTTGTACTTCATCAACAATGCAATTACATGCATCAGCAGGATCAGGCACCTCTATATCTCCGATACAGATATCAGTATTGCAAGAAGTATTGGTATAGAAGCAACTCCCATCATCACAATTAGCTCCAGCATCATAGTTGCAAGCAGTGATATCCATGCATCCAAGCATCTGTGGTTGATCAACAATACAATTACAAGTGTTTGCAGGGTCAGGAATCTCAATATCTCCTAGACAAGGATCGGTATTACAAGTATCAGTGACGTAAATACAACTTCCATCATCACAATTAGCTCCAGCATCAAAGTTACAGGCAGCAATATCCATACAACCGTTGACCTGAGATTCTGTGACGATGCATTGACAAGGGTCAGCAGGATCAATCACTTCTATATCGCCTAGACATGGGTCAATATTACAAATCGGTACTGGCATACAACTCCCGTCATCACAATTGGCTGTAGGGTCGTAATTGCATGAATTAATGTCCATACATCCACTGACTTGTGATTCTGTGACAATGCATTGACAAGGGTCAGCAGGATCAATCACTTCTATATCTCCCAGACATGGGTCAGTATTACAGGTAGGTACTGGCATGCAGCTACCATCATTACAATTGGCTGCGGAGTCATAGTTACAAGAAAGAGGATTGACACAACCTTCTATAATCCCTACTGGGTCGTTATCTATGCAATCACACTCTTCAGGACTCCAAGACTCTTCACCATTGGCACAATCTCCATCATCACAGTCATCCACTCCGATAGCGTCTCCATCTTCACTAGTCCCATCACAAGCTGCAGGACTTCCGTAAATATCAACCTCAAGGATACTTACCCATCCACTCCCAGCGCTATTACCATAACCGATAATTGAAAAATACTGACCAATGGCATTGACATCAAAACATTCATACACATCTTCATCAGATGTACCAGACCAATCGGGTCCGAAGTGATTGGTATAGGGACCTTCTTCATTATCTGCCGCAGCGATGGCGAACTCTACTTCTCGTTCATGACTTTTCAGAAATGCGATACAGATCTCATCCACATCATAACATCCACCTAAGTCAAAAGTCAATGCCACCAAAGGGCCGGGTATATCGACATTGGCCGCCCAATAATGTGCAGGGCTGAGTTCTATCATCTCATCCCAAGCAAACTCAACACCTACTTCAGGTTTGCCAGTCTCAGTATGGCATCCCCAAGCATCAACAGGAGAAATCTGTGAAGTGCTCATCGTTGCCACAAACACCGTAATAGCAAAGGATAGAATTAATCTTAGAACTGTAGAATTGTACATAACATAGGTTATAAAAACAGATTTTGCAGTATACCAATCTAAACAAATGGTATTCTGCAATTATCTAACATCACCCAAATTACATATTGGTTAACCAATTTCAAAACGAATGCGGCAAAAGTCTAAGTTAAGGGCTGTAGACCTTAGAAATAATTCTTTAGATCACGGACAACATAGTGCAATTTGCAGATACCAGATGTCTTATAGGTACATCACACATCATCAGAGAATGCCTTCCCTGCAAACACCCTAGAGTTATCAGACTAGATGTTGCTTCTGATTATCAATAGACGAGCAGATTAATCATTGAGGCAATAGGACTAGAAAGCAAGTAACCGAATCAAAACTTACTTTTCAGTCAATTCAAAATCTGATACTTTAAATCCATTATTAAATTTTACATCACTGAACGTATACTCTCCGCCTAACACATACTCTCCAGTCTCTGGATTTGGCCCATATGACCTCCTGACAGTGGGTACATATATTCCTTCAATATTTTCATAAGTCAACTCCATTCTTAGTATAGGTTTGTCTACGCCAAAAGCTGGTAATGAAAAATAGAATAAGTCAGGCAAATGCGTTTCAGGATTAAAATACAGAATGTATTCATCATCAGCAGCCTTTCCAGTCATAGAGTTAGTGTAAGTAAGAGAAACCTTAGAGTATTCTAAACCATTGACATTCTCAGTTCCAAGATAATTGTAGTTCGTGCTGCTGTCTTCTAGTTTGTAGATCATTGTGAACCAATACACATTTACTTCTCTAATAAAGGTCGTTCCACCCAATGCTTTTTCATCATTGACAAATTTTCCATTAAGCGTGATCTGAGGTATTCCATTGATAAGACTTTGCTCAACTATACCCTCTTGAGTTGGCAACACATTTCGTTTGTGCTCTGTGTATCTTGCCCAAGTAGATTCGCCATCAAAAATGATTTTCTCATCAGAGACATCTCTTCCTGCATCAAAGTTGTCATAGACATAATGGAATGCTACATCGTTCATTGACTTCAGTTTATCAGAAGATCCAATAACATCTATCATATTGTCTAATAGTTGTCTAGACTCTCCGTCAATCGAATTCTGACCATAAGTCAATTGTCCGATTAGAGATAACAAAAGAATTGAAAGCACTACTTGTTTGAATTGATACATTGCTGCTATTTTATAGAAATGGGATAATTAAAAAAGCGAAGGTATTCTAAATGGTTAGATACAACTAAAGTATCCAGTTATGAATGGCCTTTATGGTCTTGTGCAATACATTTAAATTTACTCCAATGAAAAGTAAGGATGCTAGAAAACTTCATAACTCCGTGTTTTGCAATCAACGACTCTTACTTCATTGAGTTCAAAATCAGAAAAGATGATTGCAATCAAAAGAATGAACAACTATGTTAAGCAAAAAACAATCATCTAATATGAGTACAACTTATAAATCATAGTGGCTGATAGCATATGAAATTACTTTTTCGTATACCACTAGTCAGTTTAAAAATAGATAATTGATTGAGTGTTGAGATTGACACTCGTCAACAAAAATGGTCAAGAACGCAGCACACACAACGTTTTACGTGTATCTTAAGGTAACAAACAAACTATACCATTATGAAAATTGCAATTCGAAACACCTTAATCCTTGCATTGTTAATCTGCTACTCTTGTAACAATGTAGATCCTTTTGATATTGAAGATGTAGATTTTGGAGATCCAGAAATCGGAGTTCCCCTTGTGAATTCCACATTTTACATCTCTGATATTGGAGTTAATCCAGACAACAACACAGAAGTTGTATCCGATAGTGAAGGCAGAGTGACACTCGTATATAAAGACGATTTTAATCCACTTAGAATTCAAGAAATTTTCCCAAGAGTAGAGGATCAGCAAGTTGCAATTACATTGTCTACACAATCATTCAATCTTCCTTTTCATAACATAGAGGTTAGGAATGGCATCTTGAAAAATACGAAAGTCCATTTTGAATTTCAAAATCCTACTAATGAATCTGTGACTGTAGTCTTGTCTATCCCAGAAGTAACAACTAACACCACAAATACTCCCTACCTGAAATCTTATACAATTGCAGCTGGTGAGGACTTTCGCTCAACAGAGGAGGACATGTCTGGATATACTGTCACTTCTGCAAATGGAGAACTAGAACTCAACTATAGCGCCGTCACTTCAAATAATACTCCAGTCATCTTCACTCAATTCAACATTGACTTTGCACAATTAGATTTTGCATATCTAGAAGGGATATTTAGTGAGGCTACACTACCGTCTACGGATCACATTATTGATTTGACATTTTTTGAAAGTTGGGTTAGTGGTGGACTAGATTTGTCAGATCCTAAGTTGACATTTGAAATCGAGAATAGCATCGGTATACCGGCAGAACTTACACTCAATTCTGCCAACATTACGACGATAGATGATGACACATACGCCTTTGAAAGTGAATTGCTAAATAGTGGTGCATCTATAAACTACCCAACTCTTGGCAATGTCGATGGAAGTGAAAACACAACGATAGAGCTCAGTGCAGACAACAGCAATGTCGTAGACCTTTTTGCCAAAAAACCTAAGGCGCTAGATTATGATCTTGATCTGACGATAGATTCTGACGAGAACTTACTCGGCTACTACACAGATGAGAGTAGTCTCAACATTGATGCAACTGTAGAAGTACCTCTGCACTTAAGAGCAAATGACTTGATCCTTGAAGATCAAATAGGATTTGAAGAAATCGCATTTGATGATGTAGAGGGTACAGCAGAATTGCTAGTTAGTCTGAGGAATGGATTTCCCATAGGTGTTGGAGTTAATCTTTACTTTTTGGATGATAATGGTGATACACTCTTCTCACTTAAAGAAACAGATGATTGGATTAGAGTCGATGCCAATACTGACGAAAGTCTTTCAGTACAAGACTTAGAAGCACAGATAATCAGTCTTCCAATCGAAGATGAAGATGTCTTGCAATTACCTTCTGTAAGAAATGTATTGATGAGAGTATTGGTAACGACTACAGAGACATTTGCAGATGAGTATGTATGGATATATGATCACCACGGAATAGAAGTCAAGTTAGGAGCAGTCATCAAATAGAACCCATGAGAGTATTATTAATTTCCCTCGTTATGGTTCTTGGAGGTCAGGGTCTCTATGCTCAGTTCCTATCCACTTACCATGAGCAGCAATTAGCCTATAGTCCGGAAGCCAACCGATATAGCAACTTCTATCAGCCGAAATCTAAGAGGCCAAAAAAGTTGACATATGTACTCCCTAGCGCTAGTGTAACTTTCTTAAGTCCAGAGTTGACTTATGGAGAAATGTATGAAATAGATAAGAAAACATTGAGCCTAGTAGCAGCTACGGAAAGTGGCAAAGATTACAATCTGCAGCTCAATGCTAGAGCCAGTTATGGTGGCCTCTCATATCGAGTCAAAAACTTCAATTTTTCTTTCTTTCATGAGCTAATTGCAGATGCACATCTCAATGTACCCAACCAGATGTTTGAGCTGGCTACAGAAGGCAACAACAAGTTCAAAGACACAACTGTAGATATCAATCCATATGGTTATGTACAGAGTACACATAAGTGGTCACTAGGTGTAGATTATCAATGGGAAAGATTGATGACAGGTATTCAATTCAATGTCTATACTGGCAATGCACATCTGAACACCAATGAGAGTAAGCTCAGTATAGATTTTGAAGAGAACTTCTTTGAGTTTGGATTTGATAAAGATATCGATGTAGAATCTAGTGGAGTCATTAACTATCACTCAGTAGATAGTGTCGATGTCATCATTACTGATCATATCATTTCTGGTATTGGCTCGTTCAATAATCTTGGATTTGGAGTATCGGCACAATTCAAATTTGAACCTATCGAATCACTAAAGATATTCGGACGGGTAGAGGATCTAGGATACATTAGATGGAATCATCAAGCCGAAATACTGACTGACCAATCAAGAAGTGAATTTGGCGGTGTAGACATTCGAAAATCGTATGTAAATGGTGAGACCTACTCAGTCCAAGACACTCTCTATTCTAAACTTAGCATTGATAGGCAAGTCACTTCCTTTACTAGTCCCCTACTCTATAGCCTATTCTTAGGGGTCGACTATAGTGTGAACAATCTATTGTCAGTTGGTGTTATGATTAGGACAAGAAATAACGGAGTGAAGCAATTGCTTTTCATAGAGCCACAGGTCACAATAAGACCAATAGGAAACTTAAGTGTCAGTGTAGGTAATATCATCACTAGAAGCAGCGCTTTGAATCCAAAATTTGTCCTGCAGACTGAAATAAGTCAAACGTTTGGTTTCAACCTTGCATTGGTAAATCCTTGGAAGTTCGGCAAGTACTATGAAGCCAATATGCTACATGCGAGTCTACGGATGTATGTCAAATTGATCAGGGATAACTAAGACCAAACAGATATAACAAGTACAAGAACACTCCAAATAGTCTTCTATCTCGTGAATTTAGGTTATGTTGCATAATTCATAATCTAAACGACAACAATGGATATCGTACTACAAGGACTGGGTTGGATTGGAGCAGCTGGCCTACTATCAGCATATTTCCTCATATCTACAAAGCGGTTAAGCCCGGACAACACCAAATATCAATTATTGAACTTGGTCAGTGCAATTATGCTTGCGATCAATGCCTATTATATTGGGTCAATACCATTTATTATCATCAATGTATTCTGGGCTATTGTCGCAGCAATGAGCTTAAT
>CALISO010000133.1 GCA_938041445.1 uncultured Saprospiraceae bacterium | reverse complement strand
GAGGTTGTCGATCCAAGTGACCCATGTAGTTGTGTGCTTGATGAGTTACAAGTGTTAGGTTGTATGGATATCAATTCTTGCAACTATGATGCTATGGCCAATTGTGATGATGGAAGTTGTCTACCAATGCCAAGTTGTAATACGGATATCTGTGCAGGTGATGTAGAAGAAGTAGATCCTACTAATCCTTGTGGATGTGTTACAGTTGAAGTACAGGTGTTAGGCTGTATGGATATCAATTCTTGCAACTATGATGCTACTGCCAATTGTGATGACGGAAGTTGTATGCCAATGCCAAGTTGTAATACAGATATCTGTGCAGGTGATGTAGAAGAGGTAGATCCTACTAATCCTTGTGGATGTGTTACAGTTGAAGTACAGGTGATTGGCTGTATGGATGTAGATGCTTGTAACTATGATGTAGCTGCTAATTGTGATGACGGGAGTTGTCTACCAATGCCAAGTTGTAATACGGATATCTGTGCAGGTGATGTAGAAGAAGTAGATCCTACTAATCCTTGTGGATGTGTTACAGTTGAAGTTCAGGTGATTGGCTGTATGGATGTAGATGCTTGTAACTATGATGTAGCTGCTAATTGTGACAGTGGTACTTGCGAATATCTTCCAACATTTAATACTGACATATGTGATGGAGATGTAGAAATGATAGATCCTGCCGATCCTTGTAATCTGATTGTCATAGAGCCACAAGTCTTTGGCTGTACTAATGCTGAGTCGTGTAACTATGACCCATTAGCCAATTGCGACAATGGTAGCTGTATAGATTCTCCAATTTGCAATACAGATATCTGCCTTGGAGACATAGAAGTGATCAATCCAAGTGACGTCTGTATGTGTATAGTAGAGACTATCCAAGTGCTAGGTTGTACTGATCCACAAGCTGATAACTACGACCCAGCAGCTAACTGCGATGATGGTAGTTGTGTGACTTCAGGAGATGTCTTCCTACCTAATATCATTTCTACTTATGCAACCTTTCCAAATGATGTCTTTATGGCTCCTGCCAATCCATTAGTGACGGATATCTCTTGCTCAGTGTATGATAGATGGGGGAACAAGGTGATGGACTCATATCATCCAGACTTAAGCACTGATCAAATACTATGGGATGCGCAATGCTTAGGAGCTAAGTGCGAACAAGGAGTCTACATCTATGTGGTCGAATATAATCGTCAAGGTGAATTGATTCAAAGGATAGGGGATATTACGATTGTTAGATAGTAGAGATTATATCTCGATAAGAAGGTGTGTCTATTGATTTAAACCTTGTCATTCAGCCTGTAGTCCTTATATTTGCTTGTGTAAAACACAAAACACAAACAATGAAAAATATTTTGCTTCTTCTCCTCTTAGGAATGGTTATATTCAGTAGCTGTGAAGATACTCCACCGGAGGTACCGGATTGTATAGATGAGCTGGCTTCTACTTTGCAATCTGATTTTTGTGATGGAGCAGATTTGAATAGCTTTGACTTTAATGGCAAGAAGGTATATTGTTTCTTTTATGGTGCTTGTACTGATGCTAAGGCCGTGATCTATGAAGATGATTGTACGGAGTTGTGCACCTTATTTGGATTATCTGGCAATACCACTTGTGAAGGATTAGACTGGCAATCTAATGCGACTAATCGTGAATTGATTTATACGTTTTAAGATAATGATCTTAGAAAGCATTTTTTCGAAGCTCTTCTAAAGCTTTTCTTTTTATGTGGGATTCTTGAATGAGGATAGCTAGAGATTTATTTGGTTCTTCAAACATTGGTAACTTACTAATAAGTTGTTTCCTCATAGTTTTTCAGTTGATCGTGGTCATAGTAGAAAATTCTCACATTGGCCGTATCTCTCAGAAGGTCAATCTTTCCCACCTCAATCCGATTGATGACTAAGCCTGTCCTTGACTCAAGATCAGCCTTCAAAGCTTCATAATGCTGAGGTTGCACATATTCTATCCGATCATAGAGAATGTTTTTCCTCGTTTCATGTTTAAGCAGCCAGACTTTCTCCAATAGATAACCGATAGAGATGAGCAGAGAGTTGGCAAGCATAATCTCAGCTAGGCTCATCTTCTTATTAGCAAGTGCATTGATGACAGCCATACCTATGACTACGAAGAGATACGTCATCTCTTTGATTGGAATTGTATCTGTCCGATACCTGAGTATGCCGAAGATGGCAAAGAGACCCAATGCCATTCCAAGACCTAGCTCAAACTTTTTCAATGTGAAGCAGATAAGGAAGACTACCGTACTAATCATAAAGTAGGTAAATAGGTAATCCTTTCGCTTAGACGTTGAGTAGTAAATCCCTCTGATCAGTATAAAGGAAAACACAAAGTTGAGTAAATATCTGAACGATAACTTGATGAAGTCGTTGTCGTACAGCGGGATTTCAAATATTTCCATTAGTTGATTATTTTGTTGATTGTTCTCAATTTTGGTTTGAAGAGATTGGACTTTACATCTTGAAGCGTAGAGACACCTAGGCAGTATTTGCTAATTCGCAATGGTCTTATTCCCATCAATTTTAAATGTAAAAAGATAGGTGTAAATCTATTGATTCTCGGTTGCTTGATTTCTACGATACAGAGATTAGCAAATGATTGAATCTTCTTATCATCATCGAATCCAAGATTATAATCTATCGTGACTCTTTCGTTATCTTTTGGATTTGCTAAGGTGATCCGATTGAAGGTATTTGTTAGCACTTTGCTATAAGTTTCACCATCAGAATGATCAAGATGTGTGTTGAAGAAGCTTCTTTGTTCAGGTTCTAGATCTTGATTGATGACTTCGGTTTTGATTCTGACTTTATCTGTGACTCCGCTATTCTGTTTTTTCTTGATTTCAAAGTAGCTGGCTTGAGTATTGATATACTCACGGATTCTGACTTTGTGACGAATTGACTTTCCACGCAAGTGGTCAGTGTAAGTCTCAAGCTCATCTGTATCATAGTATGTCGTCCTATAGTCAAAGATGTTGTCTCCATTTATAGTCAGTAGTGCATAATCATTCTTAACTCTTGCTAGCAAGTCTGACAGCCGATCGACTGATAGGATAAACTTAGTATCGAGACGTTTCATAAGAGCCACAGCATTCATCTCCTCTAGTGAGATAGGCTTGAGATGACTGAGAGCTTCTATGATCTGTGAATTACTGTCCATATTGATGATAGAGCTAGACTCTTAGAATGTGTAGTTGAGTTCTAACTGTGCAATGGCAAGATTACCCACATCTTCTCCAGTTCCTATTTCCATACGGTATGCACCCTTGACTACAAGATTCTCAATGATTTCTCTTCCTGTCCCGAGAGTAAATCTGAACTTCTCACCTTGGTAGCTAGTCATTTCCTTATTGGCAATAAAATACTCTACTGCGAAGATTGGGTCAAACTTCCATTTTTTGATATTGTATTCTGACTGAACCTTTAGTCTGAACTTGTCGGTGATGCGATCTTCATCTTCTACTGTCTTTGATTGATGTTGCCATTGTAACCGATATTTGAGTGAGAAGCGTTTGATATCGTGGCCATATGCTGAGTATATGGCAATTCTGTTGAATGGGTTGAATTCTTCCTTACGTCTATCCTTGCCGATTCTGAAGACACTTCCAACCTTGAGGCCTTTCACTACCTTATATGACATCCCTATCTCACCAAAGTGTCTCTCCAGGAGGATGCCATCTTCATAAGAGTGCCTGAGTTGATAGTTCGCTTTCAAGTCAAATTTGCCCACACCATAGCCAAGTTCGACGACTGACCATGTCTGAAATGGGGTAGTAGTCTGCCCATAAGACATTGATAGGCTTATGCCAAATATGAAGATTAAGACTAGAAAAATGCGGAACATTAGATAAAAGCTTTGTGGTATTAAACATCAAAACTAATAGATTAGTACCTTTTACCTAACATTGAGTTAAAATTGCTTGAACTTACTGGGCTATCATTGCTTGATTTGGTCAGCTAGTTCATCGTTCTTCTAAAACCTATTTCTATGTAATACTGACTCAGGTTACTTGTCACATCATTATCTTCTTTACTAGTCATAGAGAGGTATTTAGAGTATGTGGGCCGAAAGTACAGGCTATTCTGTTTGCTGATTTGATAGCCGAGAATTAATGCACCATTATAGCCCAAACCAAGACTTCTTTTATAGATTTCTAAGTTTTCGACTCTAGATATAGTTGTTAATCCTGTTTGTATTTTGCCTTCAGCACTAAAGCTGAGATTTAGCAATAAAGTCCCTTCTAAGCCAAAAACAACTTTCCCTTTCGTTTTTTCTATACCTATTGTCAATGGAATGTTTAATTGCCTATAAGTCAAGTCGCCCTCACTAAAGAATCTAAGACCAGTAGTGGATAATTGTGTAGAACTTGGTAGAATTGTTTCACCTCGAAAGTTAAACTTATCACGTGATTCGATAAAGTCAACCCCTGTTTTCACAGAGAAGCTATTTGCGAGTTGATATCCGATACGGACTTTTGCCCCCCATGTATACCAATTAGTTTCGGAGCTACTACGATAAAATGAATCCACCGGAAGTTCTGATGTTAAGTCCGTATTATGAGTCCCAATCAGAGAGCTTATTTCAAAAAAGAAGGAATTAGTTTTTTGTTCAACTCCATCAAGAGGTTTCGCACTATTGTCAAGATCATACTCAATAGGTAATACAGGTGGGATTGGAGCCTTTAAGTTAAATGGAGATGCTCTTAGCATAGGTAATCCATCAAGAACCGTCACTGTATGATTGTGTAATCCGATAATAATGTCTTCAGTGGATGTAGCTATTTGATTTTGAGAATGCATTATTACTGAAGAAGTAATCGCAGTCAGATTTTCTTCTTTATCCCACCTTTTTATCACTGAGCTATGATTGTTTTGTTCCGCTAGAATTATTGTCTTTTCTAGACTTGATGTTTTTGATTTCATTGAAGAATTTAAACGACTACTCTTAATACCGCCATTGATTTTTGTATCATAATGGCTTTTTGTTTTGGTATTTAAGTCGCTTTGGATTTCTTGATCTTGATTGAATTTTGTTGATGTTACTATTGAAGACATCTCTGAGTTATTACCATCTATAGATTGCTTATGATAAGTGACTGTGTTATCAATGATCTTATCCTTTGAATCGATATTTGATTGGTGTTGAATTGAAGAATCAGACGACTGTGATTGATGGATGCGATATTGTTCACTCGTTATGAATCTATCTCTTTGTAGAAATGCAATACTACAAATCGAGAGCCCCAAAAGAATCCAATAGAATAGTCGTTTTTTCTTCTTCTTTTCCTGTGGTAAATTACTGTTGACCTCATCCCAGATAAATGGGGGAGGTGTTGATCCGTGCTTCTCTGCCTCTGATCTGAAATGTGCTTCTAGTTTTTCTAAATCTTTCATAACTGAGAATTTTGCATTCTTGATTTTTTATATTTTTCTTTGATTAATCCTAGCATCATCTTTCTTGCTTTGAATAGTTGTGATCTTGACGTAGTAATTGAGATCTCCAAGGATTCGGCTATTTCAGAATGCTTGAGCCCATCTATGGCATACATAGAGAATACTGTCTTATATCCCAATGGCAGCTGCTCTAATAATTCTGTTATTTCAGAATATTTGAGTTGCATACTACTAGGATCAATATCACCTAGTTCTAGGGTTTGATTTTCTAATTGTTCGATGTCTTCGTACTTTAGGCTCTGTTGCTCCTTGATCAGATCGATACACTTTCTTACGATGATTGTTCTGATCCATCCACCTAAATTTCCGCTTGCGTTATACTTTCTAAGATTTTCAAATACTGCAATGAATCCACGTTGTAGCGCTTCATTAGCCATATGTATATCCTGATGGTAACGCAAGCAGATACCATACATCTGGCCACTATACCTATCGTAGAGTAACTTTTGACTCTGATGGTGATGCTGCAGGCAACCTTTTATAAGTTGTTTGTCATTCAAGTTATGGGACAAGAGTATTGAATGAACCTGTAATCACTTTTAGTTCACCAGTTACAGATGACTTTGTTTCGATAGAGTAGATTCCTACAATAATCAACCCTAAGGGAGTTTGGGTTGACGATAATACGCTTGCAGAACCGACTGGAACTTCTGCAGCCGTAAAATCTTCAAACTCTGTGGAAAAGGTAGCTTCAGTAATTGCATACTCGCCTACTTCTATACTTTCCAGTTGTCCCTCTCCGATAAAAAAGCTAATGTCAGCAAATGGTGTCGTATCAACCCCTTTAAGAATATTGACTCTTGATAAATTGTTAAACTGATTATATCTAATCTCTGCTATCGGGTCAGTAAACACATCTGGCTCTTCATTCAAATTGCTAACGGTCAAATTATATGCTTCATCACAAACTATAACGTCACCTAACTCTATAACGCCAGGTTCCAATACATCCAATAGCAGCACTTGTTTTGAGTTATTTGTATCGACGATCCTGATGGCGTCTGTAAAATCATCAATGTCACAAATCGAAAACACAATATTGAACACACCATCTTCTATTGGAAATACACGATTTGAGACAAAGACTTTACCTGAAACTACCGGAATCATATCGCAATCAAGTGCAAGTCCATTAATAGCAAAATTTTGAGGACCTGACACTACGAAATTAATAATTCCTAAGTCAGTATCTGTATCAAATGGTCCTACATCCATTTTAAGGTCACTAATACTGCATTCTGCATTATAATCGGATACCGTCAAGGTTAGAGGAACGCCAGCTTCCACTCTTCCTGAGAATTTTCCTTGATCATCTGTTGATCCTCTGCCTCCTTTGTTCATAGAATTAAGTAGAGATATTTGAAAGTTAGTTAGGTCCCCTATATCTGAGACAACCTGCCCGCTAACAACTACCGATGGTGCTGAAACATCATAATTCCAACAGCTAAAATGCTTCACCATTCCTACATATCTGACACCATCTCCAGACTTGATAGCCTGTCCTTCTTTAATCCAGGCACCTAAGTCAAAATTATACGTCCACATGTCTATTGTTGCCGGTGCTGATCCTCGAAGGCTTATGTCAATCCGATAGCTCAGCTCCACTTCTGTATTCTCAGCGATTTGTAATTTCTCTCCTGAGGTAGATTCCATTTCTACATAGACCATACCAAAACTCTCAAGTGTTGTTATCGTATCATCTTCTTCAATTGCTGACAGATCTCCAGGCATGCGCTGTGACAATTGATCTACTGTTGGATCTATCGGATAAATTGCAACTTGCACCTGCCCATCATAGGGTAGTCCAGTGTCTTCATAAACTATCGCGTTAGCTGGAAACTTGATCCTAGCCGGGCCATTTTCTAACTCTGCACTACTCGACGATTGGAATGAATAGTCAAATGATTTCTCTTGAAGGATTGTCGATTGATATAAGATTCCTGGAGTGGCTGTTCTGAATGTCCTAGAACTTTCAAAATATCCATCTTTTTCTATTCTCAATCCATTGTGTTGTGGGCTGACAGAGACATCTGTGAATCGGTATATCCCATCTCTATCTGTATACTCAATAATGCCATCATAGGAAACTTGTGCACTAGATATTGGCTCGTTTTCACTATTTAGGACAATTCCGAAAACGGTCGAATCGCCAAAGTTTTCGGTTATTTGAAAGCCTTCATTATCTTTCACACAATTGGTCAACAATGTGGCAATCAAAAAGCAAGAAACTAAAAATCTAGCACGAAAATATTTCATAGTGGAACGTTTAATTCAAACAATAAGTAGGTATCCCTACATCCTACCTACTTGTCTTGAATAAAATAGGAACGTTGCCTGAAAACTGAAATATATTTCTTTTTTAGCTGGGAATGGTCTCGAACAATTGATTAATTGACCTTAGAGATGTGGTACCATTGATAAATTCATAGTTAGCACTTGAAATTTGACAGCATATACCTTTTTAGAAAAGTTTTCTAAACCAAGATTCTTTCTTTGTTGGTTCAGCTGATTGTGAAGAGGTTGGTGCTATAGATTCGTTTAAATAGTGGTTGGCTATGTTGAGTAGCTGAGATTTAGTTTTCATTCCACTTTCTCTCCAAATGATTTTACCATTCTGAAAGATGGCTAATGTCGGCAAACTCTTGATCTTATACTTGTTGGACACTGTTTTTTTCTTGTCCACATCTACCTTCAGCACTCTCATTTTACCTTTCAAGTCCGCTTTGACACTATCTACTACTGGTGAAAGTTGCTTACATGGTCCACACCAAGTGGCGTAGAAGTCAACAAGAACTGGCTCATTGCCTTTAACCAAGTCTTTGAATTTTGTATTTTTTTTGCTGCTCATAATGTTGTTAGTCGTTCATTAAGTTATTGAAGCTTTAACTCAAGTGTCAAATCTTTTGTTTCATTACGAGGGTCTTGATACAATGTTCGGATTGAAAGATTGTATCTATTGTCGAATATTGACTAACTCAGTGTGGATTTGGTTCAGCGATTCACTTCGTTATATCTGAAACAATCTATTGTATGATCGTTCACCATTCCTACTGCTTGCATAAAAGCATAACAAATGGTTGATCCGATAAATTTGAATCCCTTTTTCTTTAGCGCTTTACTCATTGAGTCTGAGACTTCGGTTTTAGTAGGAATGTCTTCCGAAGATTTCCATTTGTTCTGAATAGGTTTTCCATCTACAAAGCTCCATATGAACTTTGAAAAACTGCCAAATTCTTTTTGAATGTCAAGAAATAGTTTGGCATTGGTAACCACGGAATTGATTTTCAGTTTGTTTCTGATAATGCCGACATCATTAAGTAATTCATCTATTTTTTTCTGATCGTATTTAATTATTTTTTCAGCATCAAAATTATCAAAGACTTTTCGGTAATGTTCTCTTTTAACTAAAACAGTTGTCCAGCTTAATCCCGCTTGAGCTCCTTCAAGTATCAAATATTCAAATAATAACCTATCGTCATAAATAGGAACTCCCCATTCCGTGTCATGATATTCTTCTTCAAGTTTGTGTTTAGTTGCCCAAGTGCATTTATTCATAGGATTTTGTTTTTATTAATACTTAACTTATCGTAAATATTGAACGGATCAGTTAATATGAGATGATGACGGCTAGTTGTTTAGAATTACATTTTTACTTTAAGTCTGTTTATTAAGGCAGCTATTATCATATTGCCAGGATAACTTTACCTTTTTGGTGATATAACTCGTCTTTATTCGCCACACAACTTATACAAGGTTTGCATAGAGCAAATAATAACATTTCTAAAACTTTCCATTGGAATTCTTCCAACTTTTATAGAAGGGTATGGTTTCTATAGCGTCCCAATGTTCAGCAATTTTCTGACTCTCTATTCTGAAGAGATTGAAGAAGGCCATTTGTTCTTTTCCCAGATAGCCTTCACTTATCGCTAGCACATAGTTACCCTCACCTATAATATGATGTATCGTTTCGTAGCCAACCTCGGTACCTGATTCGTGAAGTTGTGTGATAACATCCTTAAAACTACTGACTCCATCTTTGATCTGTGGGTTGTGTTGTAGATATTGATTGTTATGGAAGAAGGTATCTATCATATTCAGATCTTTATCAATAAATAGAGTGGTGAGAAAGCGTTTAACTTGTGCCTTGTTTACTTCTGTTTGCTCTAGATCGACAACAGTATTAGGTCCATCTATTTGGCTGCGACCACTTGAGTTGATTGGTTGGAGTGCTTCTCTGTTTTCCCAATTCTCCACAATAAATTCACCTTCATATCTGAAAAGATTATAGACGACCTGTGCTTCTTCATATTGAGTTTCTTGAAGTGATTGAACAAAGACATAGTTGCTATCCTGGAGTGCCCTAATTAATTCCACCTTCAATCCTTCTTGTTGCTTTATCTCTAAGTAATCTATGTACTCTTGCTTTCCCTCACCGATATTCAGATTATGTTGAATAAATGTGTCATTGTTGATGAGGTCGAATCTCGTTATGGACGGATCGTTGAGGCTTTTCATCCATTTGAGGGTAGGCGCCTTCAGGTTAACGATCTCTGAAGCATAGGTAGTGTCATTGTTGCAAGAAGTCAATCCTATTGCACCGATAAGAGCAAGAGTGAGAACTACAATTTTCATTAGTTGGCAGAGTCGTTAATAGGGTAAAGTTGTTGCAAAGTGGGAGATGATGAGAAGTACTGTTTATCGTTGACTATACCAATCTCTGAGTGTATAGAATGCTTGCTTCTTTTCACCTTTTTCAGAAATGAGACCCTTACGATTCCAGCCATCTTGTATCTCTGGCAACACACGTCTTGGTGATCTGAAGTCTACTAGTATCCATGGCGAAACACCTCGGAGCTGGTCAATCTTTCCAATCATATTGAGAGTCTCAGCATAGAGATGCGCTTGGTATTCTTCGGTCCATCTAGTATCTTGATCTGCGTGATATCCATACTTTGCACCAGCTCCAAATTCTGAAATTATCACAGGTTTGTCTTGAGTGATCACCCAAGAAATACGACTTGTCTTATCAACTAGTCCATCATACCATCCAATGTATTGATTGAAACTCAAGATATCAACGACATCAGCGAATGCATCATCGATTGTTCTGACTTCTTTCTGTCCATTATAATCCTTTTGCTCAAGCGCAGCACTTATCAATCGACTAGGATCTAGATTTCTGGTATGTGCTGCGAGCTTGTTGAGAAAAATATTTCTGGCGTCACTTCTAGGAGTCTCATTAGCCATCGACCAGATGATAACTGATGCTCTATTCTTATCTCTATTGATTACTTCAGTCAGTTGGTTCTCAGCATTGGCATAGGTATCAGGATTTTCCCAATCGATTGTCCAGTAGACTGGATTCTCCTCCCAAACGAGCATTCCCATTTCGTCAGCAAGTCTTACCATATGTTCGTTATGCGGATAGTGAGCAAGTCGGACATAGTTACAACCGAGTTCTTTTGCCCATTGGAGCAATTGGCTTGCATCTGCTTTTGAGTGAGCTCTACCACCTCGGATAGGATTTTCCTCATGTATAGAGATTCCTTTTAAGAAGATGGATTTACCATTGAGTAAGATATCTGAGCCTTTTGTTTCAATGGTTCTGAATCCTATCTGATCAGTAACGGTCTCTTCAGCTGTAGAGATGTTGACGGTATATAACTTTGGTGATTCTACAGACCAGTAGCTTAGTTGGTTTGCCTTCATCGTTGTAGTCACTTGACCATTGACATTTGGCGTAAGCGTTTCTTTGATTCTGAGTTCTGGGATTTCAACAGTTACGGGAAATGCTGCAGGTAGTTCTCCATTGATGGAAATCGTACACTTGATATTCTGATCATTTTCAGGATCCAACTGAATAGAGTAGTCAGCGATGTATGTCTTTGGTACCTCTACAAGTTTTACATTTCGGGTGAGGCCTCCATAGTTCCACCAGTCTGTATTGAGAGTAGGGACACCTTCTTTTTTTCTCTTGTTGTCGACCTTTACAATGATAAAGTTATCTGTTGGTTTCAGTAAGTCCGTCAGTTCATAATTGAATGGAGTGAACCCTCCGATGTGTCTACCAAGTTTCTTTCCATTGAAGTAGACATCAGTCTGGTAGTTAGAGGCTTCAAAGTAGATAAAAAGTTTATTATCTGCCTTCTTTAGATCGTAGTCAAATGACTTTTTGTACCAGAGACTTCCTTCATAATAAAAGAGCTGATCTTTCTGTGTATTCCAATCTCCAGGTACATCTAATGTTTCACTCTTGTCAAAATCGTATTCTACCAGATCAGTTTTGGATTTCGCTTTGGCATTTGTGAAGAATGCGCCATTCCCAGGATCAGACTGATATTCGAATGGCTCATATCGATAATTGTAGAATCCATTCTCATAGGGATCGATGATCGTTTGCCATTTACCATCGAGTGAAGTGATATCGTGATTGTAGACATTCTGTAGGAGAGGCGTCTGGCACAGTCCTAAGTTAACCATCAGAACAAGAAGGATACAACTACATAATAATTTAAGAGTAAGTGCTTTGATGTCAATCATAGGGTATGGCTAATAATTAAGACCAAGATAATACGATTTTGAAGAATAGGATCGTGTATAAACCTTAATTGCTTTTACAATCTTACGCCTTAAAAGTCAGAGTAAATGTTGTGCCCATATCTAAATTTGCTACTATCTGCATTGAACCATCTAATTTGTCCATTACTTCCTTACAGATTGCAAGTCCAAGACCTGTCCCTTTATACTTTTTATTGGTATGCAACCGCTTGAATGGCTCTAAGATATATGACGAGTGTTCAGGTGGAATGCCTATGCCGTTATCAGTGACCTTATATATGATATGTGCATTAGTTCTTTGATGAGAGACCGTTACTTTTTTAGGAGATTGCTCGTTGTATTTAATGCCATTATCAATAAGGTTTTGAAATAACATATAGATACTAAAATCCATTCCCTTTATTGAGGGCGGGTTATCTTTAATATTAATAACGATTGAGCCTTGATCTATTTGAGAAATGTAGTTGTTTTTGATCTGTGCAAAAATCTTGTTCATATCCACATCGACACCTTCTAATGCATCAGATGTATTGAGATTGGTGTAGTGATACATACTAGTGACGAGTTGTCCCATAGTATCCGCACTCTCACTGATGACATTTAAATATGATTTTGAACTATCCGAAAATTCTCCTTGGTCAGATGAGTTAAGTAATTCCACAAAGGTTTTGATATTGTTGATTGGTGTTTTTAGATCATGGGTCAGCGCATATGTCATCTTGGTTAGCTTATTATTTGATTCTGCTAGGGTAGTATTTATGACTTGTATTTCTGAATCTTTATTGTCAATCTCCTGCTGTATATAGCCATACAACCTTCTTTGTTGTACTTGCATTTGATGCATTTGATATGATAGAAATATTGTCAAGCAGGTGATCAATATCAAATTTTGAGGGTTGTCAAATTTCAGGACAAGAGCTAATGTTGCATAGATTGCGACCAAGACTGGAAATCCAATTTTACAATATTTTTTGGCTGCAAGAGAGCCTATTGATAAGGCCATAATGTAACATAAGATTCCTGCAGGATGAGATTCGGTAAATGAAAAAGGGATGGATGGAATCTTATGAACCAAGACACAGATAGTCAGATCATTAGCAAGAGATAGTATCATACCTATGGCATAGATGGGTATGATATGTTGTTTGAGATTCTTTTTGTAAGATAATAACATCCCCAATATCGTGAACACAATAATGGCAAATTGGGAAATCCGCATTATCAGTATCGGAGTGTACATCTGCTGGGTCGACTCATATACTACAAATAAAGCATAAGCCAGAAAAAGTGCAATTGCATTTCTTATGCCCTTTCGATAAGTTTCTTCAATGATATACTCATAGTACTTGCTACGAGACGGAAGTGCAGTAGACATAGTGGAATTGAAAACATTGTGAAGTTATGAAGGTACTTCTATTATGTCAAACTTGACTAACTAACTAAGTAAATATAGGCAACCAGCAAAGAAACCTAACTGCGATAAATACAGATGAAGGCTATATCTACTTGATGATTGAGCGACAAGATACTTGATGCAAATGTGAAGGATAAAGGCAATAACAAACCAAGCAATATAATTTTTTACAGGCACAGGATGCAGCTCAAATTCCCAAAAGTCAAACCGTGGTGCCATTTGTTCGATAAAGAGATCTAGAATGACCATAAGTCCGGCACCAATACTCGAGATCCCAATCATTGAGTCTGTGAGTCTACGAGCGATAAAAGAGGTTATGACAACTAAGACCACCCAATACAATCCAATGATATAAGGGACTTCCATTAACTTAGGTCCTAGATTGGCTCCGTAAGCATAGCTGCCAAATATCTTGCCAGTACTCACTCCAAGGATCTCCATAGACATCCCAACAATAAATGCAATAGCAAATGCAAGTATCACTTTCCAAGAATCAAATGTCGTATTCCAAACGAGGAGGCAAAATCCGATCATTAAGTTCAATGGAGTCTTAGGTATAAACCAATCTTCATAGCCAAGCGCTATCCCAATCAATGCTGATCCGATAAATAGCCAGATGATAAAGATGGAAATTACTTCCTTGGATATGTGATCAGTGAGACTCAATGTGAACCGTGGTTTTCTTTGATGATATCAGTGACAATTTTTGCCGATTGAAGACAAAGTGGAATCCCTCCACCAGGATGTACTGATCCTCCGCAAAAATACAGATTCTTAATTGCTTTGCTAAAGTTAGCATGGCGTAAAAAAGCTGCATATCGATTATTGCTAGCCGTACCATAGAGTGCCCCTCGATGTGATTGAGTCTTTGATTGGATCAAACGTGGCTCTAGGATACCTTCAGTGGCAATGAGAGGTTTGATATCTTCTCCGAGACAATTTGATAGCTTGCGCAAAATGTCTTCTCTTGCTTTACTGATCAATGTATCCCAATCTTGATTAAAGTCGCCAGGTGTATTGATCATTGTAAACCAATTCTCGCAACCATTAGGCGCATCATCTGGATTACACTTCGAAGAGATATGGATATACACTGTTGGATCATCAACGATAGATTTCTTATCAAATATGGTCTTAAATTCCCCTTCATAATCATTGGAAAAAAAAATGTTGTGAAGACCAAGATTGTCAAATGTCTTCTCAATTCCCCAATAGAAGATCAAAGCTGAACTCGACCTCTCTTGCTGTAGAATTTTAGTCGGCTTATTGGACTTAGGTAGGAGGTGATAGTACGTAGAGAAGACATCCATATTGGAGAGAATCATATCCGCTTTCACCTGCTTGTCATTGACAGTGATACCATTTGCTATGCCCGATTCGATATTAATTTCTTTCACCTTGCTATTCATATGGAATTCTACTCCGAGTTCCTTAGCGAGTGAGACAAGTGAATCTGTGATGGAGACCATTCCCTTATGAGGAAAATATGTCCCAATCCCCATTTCAAGATGCGGAATCATAGACATAATTCCTGGAGTCTTATAAGGTGAAGACCCATTGTAAGTTGCAAATCGATCAAAGAGCTGAACTGTCTTCGGATTGGAAAATGTCTTTGCATTGATTTCATGCAAACTACTAAATAGCCCAAGAGATGGTATTGACTTCATTGCAGGTATCATCTCCGTACTCGTGAAGGTCGAAAACTTGTGTAAGGACTTTTCTAGGAAGATAGGAGCAGTCCGATCGTACTTTACTTTGCTAGTTTCAAGATAGTGTTTGACTCGATCACTAGACTCACCAAAAGTCTCTGCAAGACTCTGAACTATCTTATCTTGGCCAGCTGGCATCGTATAGCTTGTCCCATCATCCCAAAAGTAATGACAGATTACATCCATCACTGAATATGTGAAGTAGTCCTCAATGTTCTTACCCGCTAATGCAAACAGCTCCTCGATATACTGAGGCATTGTAAACAAGGATGGCCCTGCATCAAATCGATAACCATCTTGATCAAACTGTGATAATTTTCCTCCAGGATAGTCATTAGCTTCATAGACTGAAACTTGATGACCTTCTACTGCAAGCCTAATGCTAGATGCAATACCCGCTACTCCTGCTCCGATGATGACTACTTTCACAATGTCTTTAATGAGATATAGAAGGATAGGTTCATTTGTCTTTGAATGATTTAATGGGAGATATCTACATAACAAACGTCACTTACTCCTTTCTTCAAGATACTTCTTCAATATCATTTCACTGCCATAAGCTTTCGGCTCATAGATAGACATACCTAAGAGGTCTTCCGGTAGGCAATCCATTGCTGTGTTATTGTTATCGTGGTCGTGAGCATATTGATATCCAGCTCCATAATTGAGTTCCTTCATCAGCTTAGTTGGTGCATTTCTGAGTTGAAGTGGGATGGGGAGGTTTCCTGTTTCTTTGACAACGGCCATAGCCTTATTAATTGCTGCATATGCAGAATTACTTTTTGGGCTTGACGCTAGATAGATAGTCCCTTGGGATAATGGAATTCTAGCTTCAGGCATCCCTATCTTGTGAACAATATCAAACACTTGATTGGCGATCAACAAGGCATTAGGATTTGCTAAGCCAACATCTTCAGACGCTGCAATGATCAATCGCCTAGCAATAAATTTTGGATCTTCACCACCAGTCAACATTCTTGCAAGGTAGTAGACTGCTGCATCAGGATCAGAGTTGCGAATGCTCTTGATGTAAGCAGAGATAACATCATAGTGCATTTCACCTTGCTTGTCATATCTGACTACTTGTTGTTGAATAGCTTTCTCTACGATTTCATTGGTAATCACCTTTGATTCTGTATCGATGCTTTGAAGCGTAATCTCTAGATTGTTATAGAGTTTACGAGCATCGCCGCCAGAGTAGAGTAGTAGTGCTTGATATTCTTCAATAGTGATATCTTGATCAGACAGATATTCATCCTGCGATAGAGCCTTATCTACTAGAGCTGTGAGTTCCTCTTTAGATAAATGTTCAAGTACATAGACTTGGCACCGAGAAAGTAAGGCAGGAATAACTTCAAATGAAGGATTCTCCGTCGTTGCTCCTATCAGTGTAATGACTCCTGACTCTACAGCACCTAATAATGAATCCTGCTGAGACTTACTGAATCGATGAATCTCATCAATAAATAGTACTGGTGAAGGCTTATCAAAGAACCTCGTTCGCTTGGCATTTGAGATTGCTTCTCTGACATCTTTGACGCCTGAGTTTATGGCACTAAGACTACTAAATGGAGCTTCTACGTGCTGTGCAAGGATTTTCGCTAGACTTGTCTTACCCACACCGGGTGGCCCCCAAAAGATGCAACTATGCACTTGACCACTCTTAATGACTCGCTTAAGACTGCCATCAGGGCCAAGCAATTTGGCTTGACCAACATAGTCAGTCAAAGTCTTTGGTCGCATCCGTTCTGCTAGAGGTGGTGGCATAATGTGATTCTTGTATCGAAGATAGTAGAATCAACCATATGGACAATACAGATACCTAGATCACTTGTCATATGATCACAAAAAAATGAAGCACCTTGAGTTAGTCAAGGCGCTTCAACACATTATAATTATTATTAATATGTTGAGAATCTTATAGATTCAATATTACGTATTCTAGCATTTTGACAATTTCATCTGGTGCCATCTCTCCTGGATGATTGTGGAAGGTTGTAAAGAAGATATTACCAAATGGTGTTTCGCTTGGCCAAGCACTAGGTTTTGTTCTTTTGAGCATAAGAGGCTCATCGTTAGTACTGACAACTTCTACTGTCCAGTATTCTGAGTCAAAAGATTCAATCTTTTCCCATGCATCTAAGTCATACTCAACTTCTAATTCAGCCATCCCTACAAAAGTGGCAAGATTAGGATCTACAATGGTCGCTGGTTTGAACTCTGCATTACCATTTTTAAATGTACAGAGTTTTTCCGTTGGTAAGAAACCTGCTCCATCTCTACTATCTGGACAAGTATATCCGCCAGTTAGATTCCCGATTAGATATGATACTGCGAAATCAGATGCGTAAACACTGCCACCATTACTGATGTATGCTCCTATGCTTGTAGAGACCTCACTTGTGACTGACTCCCATCCACAATTCAGGAATAGTCCACTATACTCATATAGACCATCAGTAGTTAAGTCGGTTACATTAAGTTGGTCTGCCTCATATCCTAAGGCATCTTCAATAATTGCTTCGATTTCATCAAAATCTCCTGGTACAAAAGCCAATTGTCCTACCTGACCAAGTCGGATAGCCTCGACCGCCGTTTCTACTTCAGCTTCTATAGTGACAGCAACTTCTGATTTGAAAATATCTCCATTACCTGTTGAAATTTCTAATACTTGATCGCCAATAGGTGCCATCAATGTGAAACGACCATTACCATTGGTCATCGTTTCAATGGGAGTCAATGCATCCTTTACAGTGACCAAAGCCGAACCAATTGGTACTCCACTAGGGGAAGTGACCGACCCTGTAATAGTGCCAAAGACTTGTTGTTGTTCATTGCTATTGTTGCCACATGATACGATGGTTAAGCCCAAGATTGACAGAAGGAAATAGAAAGTGAGATTTTTCATAATGTATGGATTAGTTTGATTGATAAATCGTAGTTATGTCAAATGCAATTATGCATCTAACTCAATCCTAATACACCAGAGATCTGTATAGTGCTGCGTGAACCAATATTTTTTTTAGTGCCGCTGATTTTTTTTACCCTGGAAACCAACCAACTCTAACATTCTCAAAGATTTTGTTATCTATTGTGACAATAGTATCGTCAACGACAAAAATAAGATCCTTGAGTGTCACAGACACTTCATATATCACCTCCCATTCATAGACGCTGATGCTATCCTGTGTAATGACTATTTCTGCGGTACCTGAGTTAGGTATATATGTATTAATGATTGTCCCTTCATCACCGATTACATCATCACAATAATAGTTGCCAATTTCACCGTCAAACTGATTGACTACAACATTGAGTTGATTAAGTGGCAATGCGAATGTTTTTGGTGTTGTACTTATACCTAACTCGTCTCTGTTGCCTGAGATATGGAGAGAATGGAACTTATCATTTGTTTCATAAACAAGGAAGCTAGAACAACCATTGCCATCACTATCAAAGACAAATTCTTCTTGGATAACAACAGCATTGTTATCATCAGATGAGTCGTCACAGCTAATTATGGCTAATGTGAGAATGAGAAGGGAAGCAATAAATTTTATCGAATTCATAATTGTGTGTTTTATGTGAATATAACTATCATGTTTATTAAGTATTAGCTTGTTCCTAATTAATATCATTGACTAAGTACATTACTACTATGATGTAGATTTTATAAATAATGGTTGGGTTTATTATGATAATTTTTCATTTGTATACTCATATGAGGTCATTGAGAAGCGATAGGTAGTCGCTCTTCTTGGCAATATCTTCTTTTGGTTCGATGCTACACATAGTCCAAGAATATCCCTTTGTAGCTTCGATCATTGCGATTTTCCATTCTTCTCCTTGAAGACCATTCGGAGATCGATAGCTGGCTACTGTGATGGGATTACAAGAATGCATTTCAGCAAGAGTTGACTTTCCGCCTTTAGATTTAATGCGTCTCTTTGTATTAAATATCTTTTTTATTTCACTATTTCGTTGCCATTCTATAATTTCCTTTCTCATAATACGAATATAATAAAATCGTAATATGTCTTCAGCAATTTAGTATTCAAGTATTATATTTTAGATGTTGACCCAACGGATGTCTAAATTTATTCGTCTTTATAATCAGATGTTAGTTATATCTAGCATACATTAT
>CALISO010000132.1 GCA_938041445.1 uncultured Saprospiraceae bacterium | reverse complement strand
TCACATGACTATACAAACCGCTGTGCTTATAGAAACGCTTGTGGCTTTAGGAGCAGAAGTTACCTGGAGTTCATGTAATATCTTCTCTACCCAAGATCATGCCGCAGCCGCTATCGCCGCAGCTGGTATCCCAGTGTATGCTTGGAAAGGAATGAATGAAGAAGAATTTGACTGGTGTATAGAGCAGACGTTGAATAACTTCCCTAATGGCAAGCCACTCAATATGATCCTTGATGATGGAGGTGACTTGACGAATATGGTACTTGATAGATTCCCAGAATTGGTGACGAATATCAAAGGTATCTCTGAGGAAACAACAACAGGTGTACACAGACTTTACGAAAGACAAATCAACGGAACACTACCGTTACCTGCAATCAATATCAACGATTCAGTAACTAAGTCTAAGTTTGATAACAAGTATGGATGTAAAGAATCTTGTGTAGATGCGATCAGAAGAGCAACTGACGTGATGATGGCTGGTAAAGTTGCAGTAGTAGCAGGGTACGGTGATGTAGGAAAAGGATCAGCAGCGTCTCTTGCAGGAGCTGGTTGTAGAGTGATTGTTACTGAGATTGACCCGATCTGTGCTCTTCAAGCGGCCATGGACGGATTCGCAGTAAAGAAGATGTCTACAGCGCTACAAGATGCGAATATCGTTGTAACAGCAACTGGAAACAAAGATATCATCAAAGCTGAGCACTTCAAGCAGATGAACGATAAGACAATTGTATGTAACATCGGACATTTCGATAATGAAATCGACATGGACTGGTTAAACAATAAGTCAGGTGCTGAAAAAATAGAAATCAAACCACAAGTAGATAAGTACGAACTCGATGGTAAGGACATCTTAGTCCTAGCAGAAGGAAGACTTGTTAATCTTGGATGTGCTACTGGACACCCATCATTCGTAATGTCTAACTCATTTACGAATCAAGTACTAGCTCAAATGGAGCTATGGGAAAGCAGTGCAAAGTATGGCAACGAAGTATACATGTTACCTAAGCACCTAGATGAGAAAGTTGCAAGACTTCACCTCTCTAAGATTGGTGTAGAACTAGAAGAGATGTCTAAAGACCAAGCAGACTATATCAATGTACCATTAGAAGGGCCTTATAAGCCTGAGTACTATAGATACTAGGAGTCTAGTCTAGATCTTACGATAAAAGAAAAGCGAGCTGCCTTTGGGTAGTTCGCTTTTTTTTGTGGATGGTATGATATTCTTTACGGGTTTGCAAAATCGCCACCACAGGCATAAAAAAAAGTGAACCGCTAATTACTAGCAACTCACTTTTGATAATCAATGAATAGGAATTAACAATTGCTTTATATCTTTAATCACTCCCTTGTTTCTTCTTTTCTTTAACTGAAGAAACAGTCCTGAGTTTTCTGATCTTACGGTTCTTGCTACATTCTCGATTTGATTCATTTTTTTCTTTGACCTTATCGAGGAATGTCTTCAATTTGTTATTAGTCATAATGGTGGTACTTAAGGTTATGCAGTTTGGAGTTATGCAGGATATTATCCAGCCATTTGACATCTCAATTCTTTTGAAGAAAGCTGATTACGAAGTTTAGTCCTTGCGTAGTTAATTCTACTCTTGACTGTTCCTATTGGAATCTCTAAGTGACTTGCAATCTCTTCGTATCTATAACCATCTAGATAGAGCACAAATGGTTCTTTACTCTTTGCCGGCAACTCTTCAATCATTACCCACAATTTATCTTGCACATCTTGTACTTGATTCTCCGGTACTTTTGTAGATGTAGTCAGTTCAGAATTTCTATAATGCTTAAATCCTTGGAGGTGATTTCTTGCAGTCTTTACCTTTCTAAGATTAGAGATAAATGTATTCTCCATGATTGCGACAGTCCACGACTTGAAGTCATACTCAGGATTATATTTTTGATAATTCCTATACACCTTCAGCGATGTTTCTTGTACTAAGTCATCAGCATCATTTCTATTCTTAGTATATCTAAGTGCAACAGAGTATAGCATATTTCTGATTGGTAAGAAGTGGTTGTTGAATTCGATATTCTGAGTAGCTGTCATGATAGGAAAATTTTAGTGTGTTTGTTTTTGTACACTTCAAAGTTCGTCTAACACAAGTCCTAAGAAAACGGCGAAAAAGCCTAAATTGAAAAATCGGCAATTCACCTTGTACACTAAGAGAATTACCTAGCCGACCTACAGAATCGCCCAGCCACATTAATAAATATGGCTATATATTGGGCTTAACATACTCCAAACTAGATTTTATGGATGTGTTTAGGACTTATCTAAAATATCGGATGCAACTTTACTAAAGTAAGTTTTTCCGTTTGCTACAGCTTGTATTCCCGCCAATACTTCATCACTGCCAGCATCCTTAAGTATATATCCCTTTGCTCCTTTATCATGGATATTAATGATGTATGGCCTTTCGTGATGCATTGATAATGCGATGATTTTAATACTTGGGTAGATATCTATGAGTTGCTTTGTAAGAGTAATTCCACTCTCGAATCCTATCGATATATCCATCAATAATACGTCGGGCATCTCTTCTTTAATATTGAGAAATGCTTCCTCACTATTACTGGCCGTCCAGATCATTTGACAATTCTCATTTTTCTCGACCATAGATTTCACTCCTTCGCGAAACATCTTATGATCGTCTACCATCGCTACTTTAATCATTGTCATCCATTGCATTTATCGGCAATCCGAACGTGTACTCACATCCTTTGCCTGGTTCAGAATCCAAGATAATACCTCCACCCATAAGGTGGGCAAGTTTATTAACTATGGCTAGACCAAGTCCAATACTCTTGATGAAATTACTATTACTATCTAGCCCACCCTCAAAAAGTTTATTAATGATTGGTTTGATTTTAGGATTGATCCCAGGACCATTATCATACACTTTGAAGATATGGTGACCATAGTTTTCTATATATGATATCCGGATGATCGGGTTGTCTGAGTCATTGTACTTAGTCGCATTCTCTATCAGATTGCTGAATAAGTGATTTAGAGCCATCCTTGGAAAATAAAATTCAGGCATATCTCCTTCTACCTCGACAGTGAACTTCTTTGGAATCTTCATTCTAGCAATAAGCTTATGGATAAGCTCATCCATAGACACCAATTCGAACTCTTGGTTAAATGCACTTATAGATTTAGAATATTCTAAAAGATCAACAATAAACTCTCTTGACTCTTTAGTCTCAGTAATTATATCTCGTAAGTGATTCAGACTATCTTGTGGGAGATCATTGATATGCTTATCATAAAGTATTTCAGATATCAGTTCAATGTTTCTAAATGGGCTACGAAGATCATTCGAGATAAATCCAGTATACTCTTCTAGGTTATCAATATTGAGCTGTAGCGTTTCTTGCATTATCTCTAGTTCACTGACATGCTTATGACTATTGAATAATAGAATGAGCTGATTGGCAATCGTTTTTAATGCGTTTAAATGGTCAGATGTTATTTTTTTGGCCTCATAATCATATACACATATTGCGCCTAATGTGTATCCTTCACTATTCACTAGCGGGAATCCAGCAAAAAAATTCAAATTATTCTCTACAATAAAAGAACTCAAATTAGCGAATCTTTCATCTTGACTGATATCTTCTATGACAAGAGGTACTGGGTCAACAATTATTTGATTACTGATTGATTCATTTCTAGGAGAAGAACGCAATTCTATTCCATAGCTAGAAATAGAATATTCTGTGTCTTCATCCAATAAATTTAATGTTGCTATCGGTGTCTCGCATACTGTAGCTGCTAACTTGACTAAGCTATCGAACTGATGATTATTTACACCATCGATAAGATGATATGAGTATAAAGAATCTACCCGTTGTTGCTCTATTTTCTGACCTTGACTTGAAGCTGATATACTCATATTGAATATAGATAAGGAGTAGAATAAGAATATGATAATAAATAGGTGTCACACATGCACTACGTTAATTAGATTCAGAGATATCAACTAAATCGTATTGAATTGCTTTCTTTACTAGTCCAGCAGTGTTCTTTACATCAAGTTTATCAAGAAGGTTACGTCTATGAGCATCTACAGTTCGTATGCTGATAAATAGTTGTTGAGCTATTTCTGGGTTGGAATATTCATTTGCAATTAACGTAAGTACTTCCTTTTCTCTTGCTGTAAGAGGTATCTCTGCATTATTGTCTTTGGGTTTAGTACCATTAGTTAAGTGCTTGATGAGTACTTCAGATGCATGCTTGCTATAATAAGTATTACCGTTGGATACAGCCTGAATTGCATTAATCATTTCTTCTCCGCCTGCATCTTTAAGAAGATATCCTTTAGCACCATTCTCTAGAATATTCAAAACATAATGCTCCTCGTGATGCATTGTGAGAGCGATTATCTTTATTTCAGGATAAATGCTGACTAGTTCCTTCGTCAAAGTGATTCCGCTTTCAAATCCAATAGAAATATCCATCAATAACACATCAGGCATTTGTTCCGTAAGTGCTGCAACTGCTTCTTCACTATTGCTAGCCATCCAGATCATTTCACAAGTATTCTTTTTTTCAACTATCCCCTTCACTCCCTCGCGAAACATTTTATGGTCATCGACCATAGCTACTTTAATCATCCTCCTGAATTGTATTTATAGGTAATGAAAATGTGAACTGGGTGCCTTGTCCAATTTCTGATTCTAAGACTATACTCCCACCCATAAGATGAGCCAATTTATTCACAATAGCAAGACCTAAGCCTATACTCTTGATGAATTTACTATTACTTTGAAGATCTCCTAAGAACAGTTGATTAATGATGTTTTTTAATCTAACATCTATACCAGATCCATTGTCAAATACCTTAAATATATGCTGATCGGCTACCTCTTCGTAAATAATCTTGATAGTTGGATTATCAGAATCATTATACTTCCTAGCATTTTCAATTAAGTTGGAAAATATATGAGTTAAAGCCATCTTGGGATAATATATCTCAGGGAAGTTCCCTACCATTTCGATAGTAAAGTGAGCAGGGATTGATAGCCTATCAATAATATTTGGCATCAGTATTTCCATAAACACAAGCTCAAAGTCTCCATTAAATGTATTAATTGATTTAGAATACTTGAGTAGGTCAACGATAAACCTTCTTGACTCTTGAGATTCTGTGATGATATCTTGAAGATACCCAAGGCTCTCTTCATCCAAGAAATCCTTATGCTTATCAAATAGTAGCTCTGTTATCAACTCGATATTTCTAAATGGGTTTCGCAAATCATGAGATATAAACCCTGTGTATTCCTCGAGGTTATTAATATTCTGCTCAAGTAGATTCTGCTTATCCTCAAGTTCACTTATTTGCTTGTGAAACTTAAACAGCTTCATAATCTGACTAGTAATGGTCTCCAAAGCTTCTAACTGCGAGCTATCAAGTTTTCTTGCTACTGTATCAACTACGCATAGGGTACCTAAGGCATAGCCTTCCTCTGTCAGTAATGGTATACCAGCATAGAATCTAACTCCATCTTCACCGACAACATTCTTGTTTAACTTGAACCTTATGTCTTTGCTTAGATCATTTACGACTAGTGGCTTAGGGAATGCTACAGTGTGGTTACAAAGTGATCCTTCGCGAGGAACACTAGTATCATAGAAATTTCCAAAATAACTAATTGTCCACTGAGTAGTCGCATCTATCAAGTTGAGCAATGCAAGAGGAGTATTACAGATAGATGCAGCCAAATGTACCAAGCTATCGAATTGCTTATTGGCCTCATCACCTATGAGGTGATAAGAATATAACGTCTCAATTCGCTTCTTTTCAACCTCTGATTCTAGGACTAGGTTAGTCATCTCGCTTTCATTGTAGTTCCTACTACTTCAATGTATATAAAATAGATGTATCTCCATAATTATCCAATGACATATTCAATATTGTCATCGAATTAAAGTACTAATGTCTATTATCGACTGCTAGATATCCACTATTGAGATGTGATGATATTCCATACATTTGTCTTATGATAATCTTTCTAGGAAAACTGTTATCCGATAATACTATCAAACTTCTTGATTCTGAAGTTCAACACTGCGTTAAAACACTAAGAAAGCAAATAGGCGATGACATTATTATTCATGATGGACAAGGCACTGTCTACAAAAGTCAAATCATCACGTTATCTAAGAAAGGTGTGACTGCTGAGATCATACAATCCACTTACCACAATCCTTTGCCATCGTTACATCTATCAGTAGCCTTAACTAAGAATCTTGACCGTATAGAATGGTTGATTTCTAAAGCTGTAGAGATTGGTGTGACTGATATTACTTTCATTAAGTGCCAACGATCAGAAAAGCAATACTTCAGATATGAAAGGATGAACAGAATAATTGAGTCAGCATTTAAGCAATCGCTCAAGTACCATATGCCTTCACTATCAGAAACTGTAGTTCCCTTTAAGAAAAGTCTGAAGAGTGCCGAGCAATTCACACATCTACTCATACCATCGTACAATCCCGACAATCAAAATCTCATAAAGATGATTAACTCAGTAGAATCCTGCCATTTGATGATTGGACCAGAGGGAGATTTTACTCCTGATGAAATCACATTTGCCACTGAGCTTGGATATACTCGTGTAAATCTTGGACACCAACGCCTAAGAACAGAAACCGCTGGACTATATGCAATATCACTAGTACGAGCAATGATGGATGTAGTCTTGTAAAAAAA
>CALISO010000131.1 GCA_938041445.1 uncultured Saprospiraceae bacterium | reverse complement strand
TGGTTTAGTTAGCTTATGTTTAGTCTTTATGATCTCCCTAAGTTCCTGTGAAGATAAAGAAGAAGAAAAGGATGCACTTATTGGCAGTTGGACATTAGGTAATCTAGTTTTATTTAACTGTGATGACCAAAACGATAATGTGAGTCTATCTTTTGATGATTCTGGCTGTACTGATTTTCTAGGCGATGAGTTGTGTACCACTGGTGTAATTACGTTTGACGAAGATGGCACATTTGCGAATACCGGAAGTGTGCTAGTTAATGGCACAGTTATCTCCGATTTTGATGATGAGGGCACTTGGGCTCGAAATGGGACAACAGTAATTCTTTGTGACCTAAGTGGCGATTGCTCTGGAAGTACTGTTATTATCAATGGTGACGATTTAACCGTCAGCGATGGTACCAGTTCTGGAGACTGTGATAGAAGAAGAGAATTTGATCGAATGTAGTCTCAAGTAATATATGTATTCTCAAGGCTATGGTGGGTATCATTTATAGCCTTGAGTAATCAAAAATGAAGAATTGGGCGATATTGATTTAAGCCATTTTTGATATTTCTATCTAAGTTCTAATTTTCATATAATCAGTATTATTGTATTCGTTGAATTCAATCACTTGTTGAATTCGTAAATCTCTAGCTGTCTAGACGCTGGAATACATAAAGAAGATTAACTTTACAACAGTCTTGTAGAGTAGTTTTTTAAAACACTGATTTAGATGGGCAAAGCGATATATAGCGATGCAGAAATTATAAGTGAAATAAAGAAGGGCGGACAATCATTCGAGGAGATATCTATGTATCTGTTTGATACCTTCAAAGGTTTTATCCATAAGGTTAATAGTAGGTTATATCTGAGCGAAGAATCGATTAACGATGCATATGCAGATGCTCTAGTCACTTGTATACGCAAAGTGAAGGATGACACATATAGAGGCGAGAGTAAACTTTCAAGTTACTTTTATTCCATATTTTATAATAGGGCAGTTGATATCTCTCGGAAGAATAGATCAGACAATAGTATCAGCATCGGAGAGATCCATGACTACGATGCTAAGGAAAGGGATCTTCTGGAATTATTCGATATAAAAGAAGCTTCAAATCGTCTTATTGGAATGATAGATTTATTGGGAAGCCCGTGTAAAAGGATTTTAATCGATTGGGCATATTATGGATATCAGATGATAGAAATTGCAGAGCGATGTAATCTCAAAAATGCTGATACTGCTCGAAGTATGAAGTATAAATGCCTGAAAAAACTCAAAAAGTGTATCGCTACTAAACTTGGTAAGGATGTCTAGAAAAGATAAACAATTCTATATAGATCAAATCGATTCCTACTTAGAGGGTAGATTAGAATCGATAGATTCTATCAAATTTGAGTCGGAGATAGAAAATGATCCAATGCTCAAAGAGCAAGTCGAATTACATCTTTTGTCAAGATCAATCATACGAAAGGCAGCCGAACAAGAACTTAAGAATAAATTTCTCAACTCACTTCAGGCCAGCAATAAGCCAATCGATAAAGCAAAATTACTCCCAAGTGTTAAGTTGATACTTACTGCCTTGTTCGTTTTGTTAACAATGATAGGGTTATCAATATTCTATCTTCCGAAGATTGACCGTCTTGATAATTCTGAGACTGTGGTTGCATTGGCTGAGATAGAAGACCCTTCTTACACGTTGGTTAGAAATCATTCTAATCTACCTTATAATAGTACTTGGAAGAATGCAACTATGGAATTTGCCTCAAAGAATTACGAATCAACGTTGGTCATTCTTGATACTTTACTCAATGATTCAAATTTCTTAGTAGATCATAAAGGTAAGTATGCTCTGATGAGAGGAGTCAGTTACCTTAAAACTGAAAATTTTGTATCAGCAGAGGAGTCGTTACTCGAAGTAGCACTGGGCAATCCATATTATGACCAAGCAGAATGGTACCTAGGGCTAACAGCATTTTATGCAAAGGATTTCGACACAGCTCGCATACGATTTCAAGGGATTGTAAATAATTCTGATCATTACAAAGTAAGTGCTGCCAAGTCATATTTAAAATCATTAGAATGAGGTGTATCTATACAATCTTATTCATATGGATGTTCATATGGTGTAATGCTCAAGATTTCTATGTAAGAGATTTTGCGGGGACATCATTAGATAACAGATATGATAAGGCTGTTGAATATTACAGTTCTTCAAAGCTAGACTCTGCAAAATTGGTTTTTGATCAACTCGCTTTAGAATGGGCTGAAATCAATGCGACGAATTCAAATGCCGGTAGCTTGCAAAATTGGTACTATGTAAGGGCAAAGCAGTTTCAGATATCTAGACGGATGGGTGAACTTACTTTGAAGAGCATTGATGAGTTTATAGCTCTTGAATCCAATTATATCAGAGATCTTTCAAGTAATAATCTTGTTCTTGGATTTTACTATTCAACTATTGCTAAAGCCAAGATCAGTGTATTAGGTGAATTGGATGAGTCAATAGTATATAGTAATAGAGCTATTTCGATTTATGAACACAATGGTATTGACTGCCTTGATTTGATTGGTAGAGAGTTGATAGAGATGGGGTATGCTTATAGAAGTATGGCAGATTATCAGAAAGCTGAGGAGTATTTTATCAAGTCCATTGCCATTAAGAAGAAAGTGTTGCCTTTTGATTTGGTTAGTATGTTGTATAGCAAGTATGCTCTCGCAGCTGTTTACCTCGATCAAATGAAATTGTCAGAGGCTCTTGAGATAAACTTGGAAGTAGCAAAAGATGCATTAACAGTTGTAGACAAAAGTCATCGATTAAACTATAATACTTTGGATGCAATTGCAATTATTTATGGTCAACAAGGAAAGATTGCTGAATCTTTAGAATATAACTTAGCAAGTCTTGAAGCAATGAGAGGCAATCCAGTTTGGTCTTCAAGTAAAATGTACAAAAGGTATAGAGGTATATCTAATAATTACAAATTGCTTGGTGAGTTTGATCTTGCATCTAAGTATATCGATAGCTCCTTTAACTTAGTTAAGAATACTGATGATAATAGTGGGATTGCTTCAGTCTATAACGCCAAAGCATTATTAAGTGTAAACTCAAAAGATGAATTGCATAACTTGAAGCAAGCTATTAGCCATTGTGAAAAGGACTCGTGGTGTGCTCAAGTGAATCTGCCAATATTTCTTACCAATATAGGAGTTCATTACAGTAAGAATGGTGACTCACAAGCAGCACTAAATTACTATCTAAAATCGAAAGAAGCCAAAGAGCTCAATATATCAAAGACTGGTTTTTCTCTTCCTAACACTTATCAGTTATTGGCAGTTAGTTATGCTGATATTGGGCTTAATGACAAAGCAGATCTTTATTACAATAAGGCGATTACAACAACTTTAAAGTATCGCGGTGATGATAATTACTATGTTGCAGATCAATACAATGCTTATGGAAAGTTTCTTCTTGAAGTAGATGAACTTGCTAAGGCTGCAGATTATTTGTCAAAGGCACATGACATTCTGAGTAGTGAGACATCACAATCTATCCTTACGTCTCATAATAACAATTTGTACTTGTCTAAGCTTTATCAGAAACAAGAGAGGTATGACAAAAGCCTTCATCATGCAATGCTGGCTTATCAAGGAAGTGGAGACTTTTACACTGCTAACAAAGTTAGTTCAATTGAACAATTGTTCTTGGTTAATAAAGTATTAGGGAAGTTAGATTCTTGTGAGGTATTGCTATCAGAACTTGCGAGCATTTCAGAATATGGTCTGAATGAAAGTGATAGCACTCATCATAGACCAATAATACTTGAGAATCCATGGATAACTTACAATAGTTTTTTTACATATTTGAAGTTAGAGGGGGAGCTAGACGATAATCATGACGAACTTTATCAAAAGGTGAAATATGGAATTTCGCTAACCAATTTGTTGAAAGAAAAGTATTTTTTTGAGACTTCAGAAAAAAAATTGCAATCTAACTTGAGAGAGTTTTTTAACTGGGCAATAGATAGACTTGGGACTCAATATATGTCAACAGGTAATCAAGAATACTTGTCATTACTTTATGAATGTATGGAAAGAAGTAAATCATTACTTCTAGAGAGACAAAGTAATAAGGAATTTCATATGCTAAAGAAAGGTGTCCCTCAGCGCATTATTGATGAAGAGGAGGGTATAATTTTTTCTTATGAAAAATCTTATGATAAGCTTATTAATCAATCTCAAACTTCTGACAGTATAACGGATGTAGACCTTAGAAAAATTTATCAAATTCAGAAGCGGCAAGAATCTTTCCTTGATTCAATCAAAATTAATTACCCAGAATACTATTCAAGTCGATACATACATGACATTGTCCCATTGAGTGAATGTCAACAAATGGCGAGTATTGATAAAAGAGTTTTTCACTTTTATCACTGGGGCGATTCTATCATACATCATTTGATTATAAATAGAACTGTTACCCATTATGAGCAGATACCGATATCAGAAGTAGAACCAAAATTAATTTCATTACAAAGTATCCTTTCAACGCCTATATCTGAAGTGCCAGAGATTGAATTTGAGAAACAAAGAGGTGAGTTTATATTATTATCTAGAGACCTCTATCAAGCCCTTATTGGCTCAGATTCTTTGTCAAGTGATTTGATTACAATTATTCCTGATAATCGGCTAGTTCATTTACCATTTGAAATATTACTAAGCTCCGAAATTGACTCAACTGTAGGTTTTCGTTCTTTACCATATCTCTTCAGACATGTACAGATTAACTATAGTGGTTCTATGAGCAATGTAAAAAGCCTATCTGAGTATATTGGATATCAATTTGAATCTGAGTATGTTGGATTTGCTCCTTCTTTAGAATTTTCTGCTAGTGTTGATTCACTTGAGTTAAATGATACGAGAGGAGGGAATTTTAATATCCCACTCTTATATAACGGAGTAGAAATATTGAAGTCCCACCAATTGTTTGAAGGGGATTATTTTATTGGCAATTCTGCTACCGAAGGCGTATTTAAGCAAACGGCTCCCAATAGCAGTATTCTTCATCTAGCGATGCATACTAAGGTGATTAATCATAAGCCATTTGAATCATATCTTCAATTTCAGCCTAATGATGATACTCAAGATAATGGGCAACTTCATTTAGATGAAATATCACAACTAGATTTGAATAGTAACTTGGTTGTTCTTAGTGCTTGCGAAACCAATATAGGAGAGAATATTATTGGTGAGTCTATTTTAGGAATCGCAAGAGCTTTTCAGCTAGCCGCATGTCACAACATTGTTTTGACTAATTGGCTAATAGATGATAAAAGTTCATCTCAGATTATTCCTAGTTTTTTATCTGGTATCCAAAGTGGGCAATCTCCGCCAGAGGCTCTACAAAGATCAAAGTTGGAGTATTTGTCAAGTTGCTCTGAAATCCAAACTCACCCTTATTACTGGTCAGGATATTCATACTATGGAGCTATAGAAATTAATACACCTAAGCAGTATTTGGCTCAGATCATTAGCATAGGCCTTGGTGTCTTACTATGTTTGTTTATTGCATTCAGAGTATTTTCAAGTTAGTGCTTTATTGACTTTTTACTCTTAAGTTCCTTGAGGAATCCAAACTCACCCTTTTTTTAACTAACGGATGATAATCTTCTCTGTCGAAACATCATCATTGATTATCATACTTGCGGTGTAATTTCCTTGCGGTAAAGTATTGATTGCTAATTCTGTTGAATTTGGAAATTCGTGATAAACTAATCTACCGTAGATATCAAAGACTTTGATTTCTGAGATAATCTCATTGCTAGAAATAATGAATGATCCAGAATTAGGATTTGGTATTACCTGAATTGTAGTTGTATTGGACTCAAGAGTATTGACGTTTGTTGCGATGGATCTAGAGAACCTATTGAAAAACTCCCAAATCTCAGCACTAGCATTGAAATCTTGATTAGTGACACCGATATTGATCGCAGCTCCTGGCCATGTATGTGCTCCACCATCAATTTTGATTAGAACAACTTCGCTATCATCATCACATGTTGCGTAATCAAACCTAGTAGCTGTGCTGTTGTCATTTTCATTGATGTCAGGATATGGAGTTTCTATTACTGCAGTGTTGTCGCAACCGTTGATCTCTATCCATCGGTTGACTACATCTTCTATAGGTAGGCTAACATTGGCAGTACCTTCATAATTTACGACTAGATCAGCAGTACCATGAATTTGCATTATAGGGGTAGGGATATTAGGCTGGCAATTCTCTGCTACATCTTCTCTCATACCTCCAGTCACAGAGGCAATAGCAGCAATCCTGTCGGGTATTTCACAAGCTAGTGTATAGCTAAAAAATCCACCGTTAGACATCCCACAAGAATAGACTCTACGTTCATCTATGTTGTAGTTCTCTACAAACTGATCTATCATCGCACCTACGAAACCTACATCATCAGCTTGACTTCCAAATGCCCAACCGACATTCCAAGCACTTTCAAAACCATCAGGGTAGCATACAATAAAGCCTTCTTCCTCTGCAACGGCATCCATCCCCGAATAGAATCTCTGTTCTAATGCATTTGATCCAAATCCGTGACAATTAAACACTAGAGGAAGAGGATCGCCTCCTTCTTGATATGAGGCAGGGAAGTAGAGTTGGTACGTCCTTTCTAGACCGTCATGCATAAGTGAACCATCAGTAATTGTTTGGCTGTAGCAAAATGTTACAAAGAGCAGATTTAGCAATAGGGTTGGATAATATTTCATAAATCTAAATTACTTGTAATTCTTATAGTATTTAAGAAGATTCCAATGTTAATTAGTACAAATCTAGCTAGCATTGAGCAAATTGTAAAGTAACCATTTCATAGTGGACTCTGCATTCAATCTTCCTTTTGAAGTATTCAGTTTTTTAGCAGTAAAATACTTTATTAAAATTTCGATACGTTCTTTATCCAACCTAACATACTTTGCCTATAAGGATTTCGATACATTAATGTTTTTACATCATCCAAAACTTAATTACTATGTATCGATCCCTATTGATTCTAATTTCAATGTTCTTATTTACTCATTGCCAACAGGTTATTCTAGAAGAAGAACTAGAGGAGTCTTCACAATTTGGAGGAAATATCACTTCAGATTTGGGTCCATACTTTTTAACTTTTCAAGAAGAAGCCAGAAGTTATGGGATAGACATAGACTATGAGTCATCTAATGTGACTGCTACACTTCAGCAAATAAACAATGGAAACGTTGCAGGTACATGTACGACTAATGGACATAATCTAAGGGATATCGTGATTGATCAATCATTTTGGGATAATGCATCTCACTTACTAAAAGAAATGGTAATCTTTCACGAGCTAGGCCACTGCATTCTTGGAAGAGGGCATTTTGAAGGGCAGTTCAGCAATGGAATATGCCAAAGCATAATGAGAAGTGGACTAGGTACGTGTATAGATGCATACACAAATAACAATAGAGACTATTTTATTGATGAACTATTTTTAGAATCAGACTAGGCAGATGTTCTAAATATCTATGTTGCCTATGACAAATTTGGCGGAATCACATTCCTAAAGTGTCCATTCATCTGCACCTTCTTTCGCATCTCTTCCATTTCTTGTGCCTTTGGGATGAAGATGTTGAGATGGTCAATGATGTAGAGTTGTCGATTAACTTCTGTATCTATTTTGATGAGCTCTATTTCTTGTTCAATGTTTAGCGCAGCGGTGCTGACTAACTTGAATGTGTTGAGAGATTCGTCATTGACAGGGAGTTTCTTTTCGATTTTGAAGATATCAAAGATCAATTGTATTTGTTCAAGTATCACATCATAGAGATCATGATCTCCTTCATAGTCAGTGTCCAGATATTCTACTGTTGCGCTTCCATACAATTTACCAGGAGTGACAATCTGCATATCTATGACCTTGAACCTACGCATTCCAAGAGTCTTGATATCCAATCTGCCATCGTCATAGGTCTTCTCTATCGAAGCAAGTTGCATTTCAGTTCCTACTGATTGCATTTCACCATTCTCTAGGACAGGAGCTATGCCAAAAGTCATCTTTTGCTGTTGTACATCAGCTAATAGCTGACGATATCGCTCTTCATAGATGTGCAAATTAAGTCCTACAGTAGGATAGGTCACCAGGCCGAGAGGGAACATTGCAAGTTGAGAGGTAGATGGCATTCTTAATTTTTTGTAAAACTAATCTTTTGAGGATTATCCATCATCAGAGAACTTGGTTATTTCTTCCACATCTATAGGTAATCATTTCATTAATAAGTGCTAATTGGTGAAAGCTGGATTTTAATTGTAATAATGAGAGATTGGCTTTAATGAGAATAGCTCTCTCATTTATGAAAATTGTCTAGCTTAGTGTAGACAATATCGAATATGACTAATGCTATCAAAATACTAGAGTCTATCAATATGAAGATCGGGAGATTCTTCTCTTGGGCAACACTTGTCCTCGTATTGTTGATTGTGATTGATGTTGTACTCCGCTATGTATTCAAGGTATCATATATCTGGCTGAGTGAAGTGCAGGTCTATGTGTTTGCCTTGATTTTTTTGATGGGTATTGGTTATACGCTATTGCACGATCAGCACGTACGGGTTGATGTATTTTACGAAAAGTGGAGTCAAAGGAAACGTGCTTGGGTCAATCTATTTGGGACAGTATGTTTTTTAATTCCATGGTGTGTTGTGGCGATATTATCCGCTTGGAAGTATGCTAGCTTTTCATTGAATTTCAAAGAAGGTAGTGGCCAGCCGGGTGGATTACCTTGTCTCTATATTCTGAAATTTTTGATCGTGCTCGCCTTTGTCTTATTGTTGATTCAAGGCATTGTTTTGTTAATAAGGTCAATCCTCACTCTCATTAGTAAACAGGTATAATCTAAATGGGATTTTTAGCAGTCATACTATTTCTATTGTTATTTATACTTATCCTCAAGGGCTATCCTGTCGCAATTACACTTGGAGGCGTATCAACGGTTTTTGCATTAGCTGTTATGTTGGTTGCACCAGATGTGATTAGAATTCAAGATTTCTATTTGTTGCCAACGAGGTTTATGGGGACTATCAACAATACGATGTTGATGGCAGTACCGCTCTTCATTTTTATGGGAATTATGTTAGAAAAGTCTGGATTAGCCGAGACGCTATTGCAGACAATGGCTGACTTGTTTGGATCGCTGCGTGGTGGTCTTGCGATAGCAGTGATTATCGTTGGAGCTTTACTGGCTGCTTCGACAGGCATCGTAGGAGCAACTGTCGTGACGATGGGCTCTATCAGCCTACCAGTGATGCTGAAACGTGGGTATCATCCAGCTTTAGCAACTGGAGTGATTGCATCGTCTGGGACATTGGGACAGATCATCCCACCAAGTATCGTCCTCATTTTGCTAGCCGATCAGATAGGTATCAATACAACTGGTGTGGCGCAAGTTGATGTAGGGACACTTTTCAGAGCAGCGATATTGCCGGGGTTGTTATTAGTCTTGGCTTATATCACCTACGTCTTAGTCATCAGTCAATTGCGAAAGGATTGGGCTCCTGCAGTTGACAAAGCAATGATCAAAGCACGTCGATCAGACACCTTTTTATTCGATTTATTCAAGGCTTTTGTCTTGCCGTTGTCCTTGATTCTTGCAGTCTTAGGTTCTATTCTGGCAGGCATAACTTCACCTACTGAGGCAGCTGCAGTTGGAGCATTTGGCTCGATTATCTTGACGGCACTCTCGGGTAAATTGTCAACTGAGACGCTTAAGGCTGTTATGCAGCAAACAATGCGATTAACATCAATGGTGTTTTTGATTTTGCTTGGAGCGACAACATTTACACTTGTCTTCAGAACGCTTGGTGGTGATGACTATCTGATCCATCTGATAGAATCGATCAATTTGTCAGCGATGGGTTTTTTACTCATCGTGATGGTCATTATGTTTATCTCAGGATTCTTTATTGACTTCATAGAGATCATCTTCATTTTTATACCTGTAGTTGTACCCATATTCAACATCTATGAGATTGATCTTTTGTGGGTTGCTGTCTTGATGGCTATCAATCTACAGACATCTTTCTTGACACCTCCATTTGGATTTTCGCTTTTCTACCTCAAGGGTGTTGCACCTCCTGAAGTGACCACGGCGCATCTGTATCGGGGAATTATTCCATATATTGTTATTCAGGTGTTGATGATAATCTTGCTTGTTCTATTTCCTGATCTGATCAAAGTGTTTATCTAAGAAAAACATATTATA
>CALISO010000130.1 GCA_938041445.1 uncultured Saprospiraceae bacterium | reverse complement strand
CCCTTAGATTTAACTGACGACCGATTAGAAAGGAAGATGTCATAACCACCTAATGATTCTATACGATCGCTACTGAAGTATAATGCAGTACCATCAGAAGTTAAGAATGGAGATACTTCATTGAATTTACTATTGATGTTTTTCCCAGCATTGATTGGATCAGACCACCTATCGTTTTTAAATTGACTAACGTAAATGTCATATCCACCATAGCTATCTGGTCGCCTGCTCGCAAAAACAATCGTTTTATCATCAACTATCTGTAAGTCTTTATCCCCTAGATGTGGAAAATAAGGTGCTTGAAAAAAGATGTTTTTATCTATAGATTCACGTTTGTTATATAGGGAAAACTGCTTCTTGCCTTGGGTATTCATAAAGAATAACACCTGTCCATCTCCACTTATATCTTCCAAGACATTATCGCCAATAACATTGATTGCTTTTGGCAAATTTGCAGGAGTTGACCATTTGCCATTAGAAAACTCCATACCCACGATGTCTTTGCTATCAGCTGTGACATTAGTGTAGTAGAATTTATTATTTGCCGTTCTACTGAATACGGGTCTCACATTGTCATCTATCGTATTGATAGCCCCTTCTGGGTATTCTACGATGATTTGCTCGTTAGATGGAATTTGCGGAGCTGCATTTGCTTGACGTATCATCCTATATACAGGATCATTTTCTTCAAGGCCATTCTTCGAATCAGTACCTAGGTATCTCGAAAACCACTTAAGCGCTTCACTATACCTGCCTTGTAAGAAGTAAGTTTTACCCAGATACAATGGAAGGTTACTATCTTCTGTACCCAATGTTTTTGCTCTGGCTAGATCTGACAGGGCAAAACTTGCCATACCGAGCTCTGTATACGCCATACCTCTAATCATCAGAAGTTCGGCATCGTTTTTAACCTTGGTATTGTTCTTAAGGTTCTTTACTACGGATGCGTAGTCTTTAGATTCAAATGCATTTAAGGCCTGGCTAGATTGGCTATATAGCGCAGAGTTACCTACAGTAAGTAGGATTACTAAACTAAAAACACTAATAACCTTCATCATAACTCTATTGCGTACTTATATCTGTCTATTGGGATCAAATGCCTCCAAATGATCTCCAAACTTTCTTAAAAACGAACCACCTAGGAAACCGTCCACTACACGATGATCATAACTCATAGAGCAGAACATCAAATGTCTAACGGCAATCAAGTCTCCATATTCTGTTTCTACTACGGCTGGCTTCTTTCTTATTGCACCTACCGCCATAATAGCTACTTGGGGTTGGTTGATAATAGGTGTGCCCATTACATTGCCGAATGTACCAACATTTGTCAGAGTAAATGTACCACCTTGAATATCTTCTGGCTTGAGTTTATTCGCTCTTGCCTTACTTGCTAGTGAATTTACCGATGTTGCTAGACCATTTAGGCTCAGATGATTAGCATTTTTGATTACTGGAACTATCAAGTTGCCACTCGGTAAGGCTGTTGCCATACCGATATTGATATCTTTTTTGATTTTGATCTTATCCGCGCCTTCCACTGATACATTGATCATCGGAAACTCTGTGAGTGTCCGTGCAGCAGCTTCCATAAAAATCGGAGTGAAAGTGATCTTTTCACCATACTTTTCAAGATAGGATTTCTTTATCTTATTACGCCAATTGACGATATTAGTCACATCTACTTCTACAAATGAAGTCACGTGTGGTGAAGTCTGCTTACTCATCACCATATGATCTGCGATAAGTTTACGCATTCTACCCATCTCTATGATCTCATCTTGACCACTGACGGAAGTTGCTGCTTTTGGTACAGCTGCGACTCCGTTTGATTGGACAGCAGTAGATTGTTGGGCATGAGAAATTGTTGAGCTTGACTTACCTGATGCCTTATTAGCTACATAGGCTTGGATATCTTTCTTATTGACACGTCCATTAGCTCCAGTACCGGGGATTTGATCGAGTTCTGCTTGACTGATATTTTCAGCTTTTGCAATGCTTTTTACAAGCGGTGAATAAAATCTTGAACCACTGCTTGTTATGGTTGCTGGTACTGCAGATTGAACACCTTTATCAACGATAGATTGTACTGCTGCCACAGGACTAGGAACATCTGCAGGTGCTTCAGCAACTGGCTGAGGGCTTGGAGTTGAAGATGGCGTATTTTCCTGCGGTTCTGGTGCAGGGCTATCATGCTCTCCTTCAGCATCTAAGATTGCAATGACTGTACCTACTGGGACTACTGCATCTACTTCAAATAGAATTTCAGTAATTTTTCCCTGAACGGGTGATGGTATTTCTGAATCAACCTTATCCGTAGCTATTTCTAGAATTGTTTCATCTTCTTCTACCATATCGCCGACTTTCTTGACCCAATTCAGTATGGTCGCCTCGATAATACTTTCTCCCATTTTAGGCATTAATAGCTCTACTCTTGCCATATTCAGATATTAAAGGTTTATAACACTAATCTTTATTGATCTAGCGTCCTCAAAATTACACATTTAATCAGCCATTAGAAACTTTCTCAGCATAATCAATGCCGCATTGGATGAATAGCGAATATTTATTAGCCGATTTTTCTTCAAATTGAATTTTTTGATAAGTTGAGTCTCTGCATTCCCAACGGCTATCCAGATTGTTCCAACAGGTTTGGCCTCGCTTCCTCCACTTGGTCCAGCGATACCTGATATGGCAATCGCTATGTCTACATCTAGCAATTTTATGCAACCTTTTACCATCTCTCGGACTGTCTGTTCACTTACGGCGCCGTGATCTTCTAAGGTCTCTTCTTTTACATTGAGTAGGTTCATTTTGATCGCATTCGAGTAGGCGAGTACACCACCGTTATAATACTTGGAAGAGCCAGGAGTAGAGGTGATTAAGTGCCCTAAGTAGCCTCCAGTGCAAGATTCAGCTGTTCCTAGAGCTAGACCTTGATCAATCATTGTATTCTGAACTGCTTCAGCAATGGTCAGATCATTGAATCCGTACACGTATGGCTTCAGGGCTTCTACAAGTTGCGGGACAATCTGCTCCACTTTAATTTTAGCGTCTAAGCCAGTGCCGCTCAATCTTACCTTTACACTGCCTAGACTTGGCAGATAGGCAACATCAAGATTGGCTGGCATAGTTTCGATGATGGGTTCAATAAAATCTGCAAGCTTGGACTCAGCAATACCGACAGTCCTGATTGTTTGTTGGTAATAAGGGATTCGTCTATCATCTTGCTCTAGGAGTGTAGTGACACTCTCGGTAAATATCGATTGCATTTCATAAGGCACGCCGGGCATCGAAATGATATTACAATTTGGTGTTTCAAAGAGCATCCCTGGTGCAGTTCCCATATTGTTTGTTAGCAGTTTTGTACCTAAAGGGAAATAGCATTGTTCCTTGTGCAAATGCGAAAGCGAGAGATTCATTGCAGTGAAATACTCAACTATCTTATTGTAAGTAGGTTCATCGAAATACATCTCAACACCTAAGTAAGATGCAATTGCATTTTTAGTGATATCGTCCTTCGTTGGACCCAATCCACCTGTAATGAATAGGTAGTCAGCATTATGGGATAGTCGATTTATACTTGAAATAATCAATTCTTTATCATCAGCGATGGCCAATGATTCAGTAATTGTTACTCCTAATTGGGTTAGCTTTTCTCCCATCCAAGCGGCATTGGTGTTGATCGTTTGCCCGATTAACAATTCTGTTCCTATGGCGAGTATTGCTACTTGCATGTGCTTTGAGTTTTTTGTTTTGAATTCTAATTATAGAAGCAGCTTATATTGGCTATGTGATAAACTGAGCAGTGCTTGATCGACCAGAAGTTGTAAGTTTCCATCAACTGTGACTCCATTGAGTATTCCACTTATAGCGTTATTCTCTGCATCGGTGCACATTACCCTCTTGCCCAATTTGTACAAATATTTGTTATATAAGTTCAATACTAAATCAGGATTTTCTTGTGATTTTGACATTAAAGATTCTTGATCAAATGTTGAAGTGAGGGCATAGAGTATTTCAGTAGTATCTCGATGGTTACCATCGATAACTTGCAGAGATGTTGCATTTGGTAGACTTTCCTCAAATTCGACCTGATTGATATTAATGCCGATACCTATAATGCTTGCTGATAACTTTGATCCAGTGTAGATATTTTCAATCAATATTCCTCCGACCTTTTTTCCTTCAATAATGAGGTCATTTGGCCACTTTATATACACATTTGATTCTACAATAGAATCTAGCACCTGTCTGACTACTGCGGCGATATACATGTTCCATTGATAAAGATCTTCGTGAGGAATCTGGCTATGTTCCATAGGGATAAGTAGGCTGCAGAGGAGGTTCTGACCTGCCGTAGAACTCCATTTTCTGTCATATTGTCCTCTACCTTCTGTCTGATGGTCAGTAAATACTGCTGTTAAATGCAGTGGACCAGTGTTTGCAAGGTTATCTTTAACGAATGAATTGGTGCTACCGACAGTAGGCAAATAGACAAATTTCCAAGACATAGGTGCTTGTAAAGGGTTTTGAAACATTATTTATGCCTAATTTACCGTTAGCTATTTACACAGGAGCTTTTTTAAAAACTACAGATAATTTGACTGAACAATCTACGACTCCAGACACAAATATAAGCCTTGATGAGATCAATGCACTTATAGTCGATAGCATCAGAGATATCAAGGGCAAGGAAATTGTTCAGTTAGATATGAGAGGCCTTGATGATGCACCTACGGATTTTTTTATCATTTGTAGTGGAGAATCGAATACTCAAATGCGAGCAATCGCTAACAATGTCAACAAAAGATTAAAGCAAGAAGCGAATCAGTATCCTTCAAGCAAGGAAGGTAATGAGAGCGATACTTGGATTTTAGTCGATTATTTTAATACAGTAGTCCACATATTTCACCCTGATGCTAGAAAATTCTACGAGTTGGAAGAACTTTGGGGCGATGCAGAGGTTACTGAATATCAAGACATATAGTCATTTTAGATAGATCCTTGCAGCAATACTAGCTGACTTCATTAAGGATCGCACACATTTTTACTCTTAGCAATATGGCAGATAAGAAAAACGATAATAAAAAAGACAATCCAAACAAGTTGAATTTTAATTCTTATTGGATTTATGGCTTAATCATCTTTATGATATTAAGTATTAACTTCTTCAACATAGTTAATAACAAGACTGAGGTAATTTCGCCCGTGAAATTTGAGCAAATTGCCAAAAAAGGAGAAGTTGAAAAGTTAGAAGTCATCAATAAGTCTGTGGTCAACCTTTGGATCAATAAAAGCGATCAAAGTAAACACAAACATATCGCAGAAAACACATTTGCTTTCGAGCAACCTCACTACTCATTTGAGATAGGCGATATTGGCTCATTTGATGAATTGGTCAATGACATCAATAGTGATAAAGTTGTAATCGATCCGGTATATAAGACTAGGACAAATTGGACAGGTACGATATTCGGATGGTTGATACCGTTGCTATTATTAGTAGGTCTATGGGTGTTCTTTATGCGTAGAATGACTGGTGGACAAGGTGGTCCTGGAGGCCAGATATTTAGTATCGGAAAGTCCAAGGCTACGCTTTTTGATAAAGACTCCAAGGTGAATGTCACATTTAAAGATGTAGCAGGATTAGAAGAGGCAAAAGAGGAAGTGATGGAAGTTGTTGACTTCCTTAAGAATCCAAAAAAGTATACAGCCCTTGGTGGTAAAATACCGAAAGGAGTGCTTCTTGTAGGCCCTCCAGGAACGGGTAAGACTCTTCTAGCTAAGGCTGTTGCAGGTGAGGCAGATGTGCCATTCTTCTCGATGTCTGGATCGGACTTTGTAGAAATGTTTGTAGGTGTAGGTGCCTCTAGAGTGAGAGACGTATTCAAGCAGGCAAGAGAAAAGGCGCCTTGTATTGTTTTTATTGATGAAATAGATGCGATAGGTAGAGCAAGAGGTAAAGGTGCTGTACAAGGTGGTAATGATGAAAGAGAAAATACTCTAAACCAACTTCTCGTAGAGATGGATGGATTTGCAACTGATAAAGGTGTGATCATAATGGCGGCTACCAACCGTCCTGATGTATTAGATAATGCCTTGTTGAGACCGGGTAGATTTGATAGACAGATTGGTATTGATAGACCAGATCTGAAGGGACGTAGAGAAATATTCGATGTACACTTACGAAGCATTAAGGTTGCTCCAGGTGTTCATGCTGATACGCTTGCTGAGATGACTCCGGGATTTGCTGGAGCAGATATCGCTAATATCTGCAACGAGGCGGCACTCGTAGCTGCACGTAATGATAAGAAAGCAGTCGACCTTGATGACTTCAATTATGCACTCGATAGAGTTATCGGTGGTTTAGAAAAGAAGAATAAAATCATCTCTCCAGCAGAAAAAGAAATTATTGCATATCACGAGGCTGGTCATGCAGTATGTGGATGGTTCCTTGAGCATGCTTCTCCATTAGTGAAAGTAACAATCGTACCTAGAGGTGTCGGCACACTGGGATATGCTCAATACTTGCCCAAGGAAGAGTATATCACACGTACAGAAGCATTGAAGGATAGGATGTGTATGACCCTAGGAGGTAGAGCTGCTGAGAAGATTGTGTTTGATAAGATATCTACTGGTGCTCAGAGTGATCTTGATCAAGTTACTAAGATGGCATATAGTATGATTGCTATCTATGGTATGAACGAGAAGGTGGGTAATGTCTCATTTCATGGGATGTCTCAAGATCAGTTCAATAAGCCATACTCTGATGACACTGCTAAATTGATAGATGAGGAAGTCAGAAATCTTATTCAGGAACAATATCTGCGGTCTCAAGAATTACTCAAGAAGTACCGTAATGAATTGAATACTCTCGCAAAAACATTGCTTGACAAAGAGGTAATCCTTAAGTCTGATTTAGAAATATTGATTGGTAAGCGACCTTGGGACAATGAAGAAGAAGTCATAGAAGCAGAGCCGGCATCTGATACAGCAATTCCTGCTCCAAGAGAAGATACAGCAATTCCTGATCAAGCAGATTCTGCTGCCTTGGATGAAGAATAACCTTCGAATCCTAAGAAGACGAGATAAGTTATCAAAAAGGGTAGGACGAATAGCTTATTGTCAGGTTTGTTAATGAGTACGTAGGCGTATATTATCACGAAAGAGCAGATTATCTTCAAGAACATATTTGCGACTATCAAGTAAAGTATCTGGTTCTTATTAGTCGATGGTCTCTTCATAAAGAGATGGATAATCCATGCCAATAAGGAAAAGAATCCTAACCCGATAAGAAACAAGTCCCAATACTGAGAAGTGTCTAGTAGAGCATTAAGCAGGCTATAACCAAGCAACGAACAAAGTAGACTAAATAAAAGCTGCTTCCAAAATGCCATTGGCAATTATATTATAGGATAGGTTAAAATGTTTTAATTATGCGAGATCTCTGATCAGCTTGTAAAATTGTGATACGATTACTATCGTAAGCAGGCCCAGAGTGACAATTGGATTTTCAAACTCATATCGCTTATCAGCCCATTGTCCAATCAAGATTGCAATAAGCATCAACCCGAATAATGTATAACCCCAACTACTATACTTAAGATAGTTTTGCGATTTGCCTTTTACATTATACTTGGACTTTTCTCCTGACAGAGAACTTTGGTCTTTCTCAAGGTCTTTATTCTCCATAGTTGAGACATTCTATCGGCATATTATACAGCCTTAGCCTCAGGGCTCATTTGTTTGACCTTATTTGGCTCAGTTGAGCAAGTCACATTGAAAGAAGCACCAGATTGCACAGTAAGGTTTTCTGTATCAACTTCACCAGTGATTATAGCTGTTTCTTTGACGAGTAGACTATCTATGACTTTGATTTTGCCTTCAAATCGGCCTTCTATTACGGCATTCTGACAATAGACTTCACCTTTGATGCTTCCTTGAGGTCCAACAATCACTTTTCCATCACAGTTGAGGTTGCCTATCAAAGAGCCATCGATTCTGATATCTGAGGTTGCCTCAATATTGCCATCTACTGTAGTACCCGATACCAGACTGTTGGTTGCACCATTACTAGCTGTACTATTGATATTGTGTGATTCAGGGGTAGTTTTCTTACTTCCAAACATGTTTTGATTAGGAGTTTAGGGGATTTAGAGATTATATTGTTTCTTTTATTTATGGAATAAAAAGCCCTTACTCAATTGATATATTGAACAAGGGCTTTTCGTAATTGTATCGTTTGTCATTAACATTGAATCTATCAATTGCTAATGCTTGTATCATCGTCTAGAATCTAGGACAGTAGACAGCCCGTTTTTCTGGTCCACAGATGTAGTAGTTGAGTGAGAACTCAAATGCTCCATTTCCTGCTGCTGCAGCTTTTAATCCTGATACGTTCCAATCGTAGCTAAACCCTAGACCAAAGTTGTCATAGTCGAATCTTGCAGTAACAATAACTGCATCAGAGTGAAAGAAATCAATCGTTCCTTCAGCTCCTGCTGCTGTAGGTTCTCTGAATTGATTAGCAACTCGATACCATGCACCTACTTGCCATGATTGATCGTCTCTAGATGATCCAACATCAAATCTCAAGTTAGTACCTAAGTTCAACTCTACTTGGCTTGCTTGCTTAAAGAATACAAAACCAGGAACAACTGCAATGCCTGGGGCTACTTCAAACTGCCCACCTGCATGTAGAGTAATTCTTTGGTTGATAGATTCTATCACACTTGAAGAAGTCTGGAATGTGATATTAGGTTGATTCACATGGTGAATTGCTGCACCTGCGTAAAAGTTATTGTATTTGTCAAGAACAGAGAACCATAATAATCCTACTGCGATATCTGCATAGATAAAGTCATAATCTAATAACCCATCAAATGGGATAGCAGCTGTCGGATCAACTCCACCATTACCATCATGTTGAGTAGACCATATCTGTGCATCTGTATCTGAATTCAACCTCTGTTGGCTGATTGCTGCATCTGCTCCTACAACTAGATAGTGTGATCTATCACGATATCCTCCCATCTTCTTAGAATAAGAAAATGATAATCTACCTTGAGTACGACCAAAATCTAGTGAACCAGCTACATCGCTCCATAGTGAACCTCCGATACCGAAGTAGTCTGTCCGACCAACTGATACCTTCTGGTCATATGACACAGAGTATGTATTGTAGGCATTGGCTCCTAAGACGCCTGCCCATTGATTTCTGTAATTTGCTACTAATCTCGTATTACAGTTCATCACACCTGTCAATGCCGGGTTGGTATTGAGTGGTGACATATAAAACTGAGAAAAGTGGATGTCTTGTGCTTGTGTACCTAATGCAATGAATGCAAATAGAATTACTACATAGCCTTTTAATGAATGAATCATATCAACTTAAATTTTCAACTCCTTTTGGGTTAATTCTTCAAAACGTTGTATTCGTATTCGTATCGATTCGGAGTCGTCAAGTCGCTTGGGATAGCTTCTTAACGTAATAAAACTACAATATTTTATCTTTATCGGGTGCACAAGCAGCTAATAAATGATTACATAAAATATTTTATCATATATCCTAATCAGATTTACAACAACATATATGCACTATAGTCACATTCATAAGACACCAATTCAACCCTCTGTCACCTATAGCCAACAGTTAATTTCTTTAGGTTCTTGCTTTGCAGACCAAATTGGCCTCAAACTGCTGAGTCATCGGTTTAATATAGATTGCAATTCCTTTGGCGTGGTCTATAACCCGTTTACGCTATGTACACAGCTTAGAAGATCTATCGATACATTGCCTCCAAACGAACAAGGATTCTTGATGAATGATGATATTTGGTATCACCATGATTATCATTCTAGTATCAATGGTCAATCACAACAACAGCTATTAAGTAAGATTAATGGCCTACATACAGCCATAAGAGCCCAATTGACCTCAGCTGATTGCTTAATTGTAACGCTGGGTAGTGCGATGGTCTATCGCCATACAGCTACTAATCAGATAGTTGGTAACTGTCACAAAGTGCCTCAATCACAATTTAACCAAGAATTATTATCTGCTAGAGATATCACGACTCGCCTTAGTAGTACACTGGCAGCCATATGGGATGTCAATTCTGATCTACAAGTAATATTGACTGTTAGTCCAGTAAGATACCTCAAGGATGGTGCTATCAATAATTCTAGAAGTAAGGCTCAGCTGATCACTTCAACAATGCTTTTAGAGGAGCGACATCAAAACGTTACATATTGGCCTGCATATGAGATATTTATGGATCAACTTAGAGGATACAGATGGGTGGAATCTGACTTGGTGCATCCTAATAAGGCTGCAATTGATGTAATCTGGGAAGCGTTTGTACAGTCCGCGATGTCAGAGGAGACGATTTCTACTCTAGATCGAGTCAAAAAACTCAATGCTCAACTTTCGCATAGGCCTTTCAACCCTAAATCTGCCTCTCATCAGAAGTTTATTGCAAATCTGAAGGCTCAGATTATGACATTCAAAACCGAGTACCCTGATATACCATTATCTATAAATGAGATTAATGTCTGACCAATGTTTTAGGTGTTGTCTGGAGATAATTATTACTGTCATAGAGAATGACTTGATAGTTACCGGCCATTGGTAGATAGTTTATATTTAATCGAACAGTAGTCTCACCATTGGTGATTGGATGTCTTTCAAGTACTTGACCGAGCATATCTACAATGATGATATGTGACCAACTTTTTTCAGCTTCGATGATCAGTTCGCCTTGAGAAATCGGATTTGGGTACATTGTCCAGGTTGATTCTGTAAGCTCTGATGTTGGTGTGAAGCATTCAACATTTGTCACACCTTCACAATACATCCGTTGACTTAGGCTGCAGTCAATGACAAATGGGTTAGGGTTATCACCTTGATATTGAGCGATCCCATATGTTCTTATCAATTCTTCTTGGGTAGCGGGATCATCGGCTGCCCATCTACATAATGTTTCCCTTTGTTGTTCAAAAAACTGAGGTGCAGTATTCAATACTTGGTCTCTGTACATTGTATAGACGTAGAAGACTGCTCGTGCTACATCACCCTTAGATTCTTCTCTAGGCTCAAACCCTTCCGAGATGTCCTCAGACCATCGTTCAATATTATTATTGGGAACATTGCTACTCGTTTGATTTAGGTAGAACCATGAGTCGGTTTGATTATCCGGGATATCCATAAATATGTTATTACCTCTTGCAGTATTTACAGGCACTCTTGTGGGAAATAGGTGGTGCATATCAGAGTGTGCGGCAGTTCCTTCCAGAGCTCCCATACTGCGAGGAAAGACGTGCTCTGTATTAATATCTTCATTACCACCATTATCAGTAAATACTGCTTGAGTAGGGTCGAGGTCAGGATCAACATATCGCTTCCATCCAGAATACATACATTCTAGGGTGTCGTTCTTGGCATAGATGTTTCTGAACAATGTATCTCTAGCTTGAGAGTATGTCAAGACAGTATCAGTCTTATAGTTAGCTACAATGGAATCATAAAGCGCTTCTCCAGAAGTACCACTAAACAAATTATTGTCAAATTCTTGTGAAAATCCCGCAATGGATATGGCTAGTAGTAAGCTAGTAATAACACCTCTCATCTTACGAAGATAGGGTATCTAATAGATAGAAAACTAAATTAATTTGGACGGAGAGAGAGGCCTCTCTTTAATTGCAAAACCTAGTTGAGATAGTCGTCCTTGAAGATTACCCCTTTCTTAGCATCGTATCCAGGATTGATACCTCGATGAATGCAATACTGCTTGTATGGGTATAACTTAGTATCAATAATGAAGATCTTAGCTCCGAGAGCATTTTTTAATTCTGGATAGTTGTTTTTCCAAAGTTTAGCAATCTCTTGAGCAGTGATGTTGTAGTTCTTTCTCCACTTTGTAGAAATCACTACCTCGAGGGTAAATACTCCAGTATGATAACTGAGAAGTTTAGAAGACAATCCGTACCCAATTTTGAAGTACATATCTGTCTCTATGAAGTGTTTCTTATTGATTTCCTCGATGTTCATAACAATCTAATAGTAGCAGAAATTATGCCACTTTATCCCGTGCTTACTAGATTAAGCCAGTATCTTGCTGTAGTTTATTGATGAGGTTATTAATTTGTATTTAATTGTAAATCAATCGTTAAGATGTTAAATCGGAGGAAGTTTAATCAGTTGTTATTATATGCTTTTGGAGGATTTAGTATAAGCCCAACCATTGGATGTTATGTGTCTCAAAAGACATCTAAAGTTGCTAATGCGAGTCAATTTTTATGGAAGTGGTCTCTAGCACAATGGTCATTACACAAGCAGATTCAAGATCAAACACTACCGATACTTGAATTTGCAAAAGTGGCTTCTGAGCTGGGATTTGAAGGGCTTGAGTATGTCTCTCAGCTCTACGGCAACTATCTATCTCAATTCTCTTCACGATTAAAGGGTATGCAGCAATTGGCAATTGATCTCAATGAAAAGTCCAATCAATACGGACAAGAGAACCTTATCGTAATGGTAGATGAAGAAGGAGATCTAGCAGCTCCAGACACACCTTCTCGCTTAAAAGCAGTGCTTGGGCATCATAAGTGGATAGATTTGGTAGCTGAGATAGGTGGTCATTCGATTCGTGTCAATTTATTTGGAGAAGGTGACACTATCCTGATGAAGGAAAACTCTGTAAAGTCATTGATGGCGCTTGCTGAATACTCCACTCCACTTGGTGTAAATATTATAGTTGAGAATCATGGTGGTTTGTCATCTGACCCACATTGGTTGATAGATGTCATAAAGACTGTCAATATGGAGAATGTCGGGCTACTTCCTGATTTTGGTAATTTTTGCCTAGAGCGGCAAGATGGTAGTCGCTGGGGTAGCCCTTGTGTCAAATCATATCCTCACCCAGACGAGGCAATCCGATTGATGATGCCATATGCTCAAGGTGTATCGGCTAAGTCATACGCATTTGATGCAAATGGTAATGAGATGACGATCGACTATCGGACTATCTTATCAATCATACAGGAATCTAGCTACACAGGATACATCGGAGTGGAATATGAAGGTAATGAATCTGAAATTGTGGGCATTAAGAAGACATTGAGTCTATTGCAAAGGACAAGCAATCAATTAATGGATCAATAGCCAAGTCTTTCCTTAGCATTGTCATAGCCTTCCTGCCACCATTGACTCATTTGATCTGGGTCAAATATGAAACTGTGCTTGGTAAGCAATCTAGGGGTAAAGAAAAATTTAGCTTTGACCTGATCATTGTAGATACTTTCAAGGTGTCCTATCAAGATATCCTGATAAGACAGATGGTCCAATGAAAATTCCATTGTCTTGAAGAATAGGTCAAATGCATTATATGAGTGGCATATTGTATGATCAACCTTCCTTGGCTTGAGGATGATGACATCAATCTCAGTAGCACCTAAGTTGATGGCTTCTTCAATAGGGACATAATTGCCAAAGCCTCCATCGGCATATTGGTAACCGTTTTTCTCTACAAGGGACATAAATGGAACGAAGCTCGTAGAAGCCCACATCCAATCTATGAAGTCATCGTATGTGCAATCTGCGAGGTGCTTATAGACCACTCGATTAGTTGAAAAGTTACTTACAGTGACGACGACTTTTTTGTTACTGGCCTTTACTGCCAGATAATCTGAGTATGAGAATACATTTTCAATTAATTGTCGCAATGCTTTATGTTCACCGAATGTCTTTTTTCTTCGCATAAACATTCGCAGAGAATTTAGATGATTGATTTTAGTTTTGTATTCACCATTTTGGAGTTTCTTAATTCTAAATGGTGATATATTGAAAATATCATCTTGTTTAACATTGGTGAATACCTTCTTTATTTCATCAATCTTACCTATTGATAAGTGAGGAATCAGTAAACTACCAGTACTACAAGCAACGAATATCTGATAATCTCGTTTGGCCTCCTTGATTAGGTATTCTGCAACACCTCCAGCGTATGCTCCTTTAGCTCCACCTCCAGATATAACTAGTGCTCTCATTTTATGCTTATCAATTGACTTAAGTACAAGAAATTAGTAAGGTTAAATATAAGTGTTCTATTCTGTACATGTGTGAGATTGCTAAAAAGCTAAACCTAATTAGCTAAGCATTCAGAGGAAAAACTAACTTTGATGCAAATATCTAACTATGGGAAAATTTACTACTCTAGGTGAGCACATATTACATAGTCAATATGCTAAAGCGAACTCGACAGGTGAGTTGACACACTTACTAAGTTGTATCAGGCTTGCTGCAAAAGTGGTTAATAGTGAAATCAATAAGGCAGGTCTCGTAGATGAAATAATGGGTAAGATGGGTAAGACTAATATCCAAGGAGAAGATCAACAGAAACTTGATGACTATGCCAATCGTAAGTTTATCGATGCCTTCGAAGCTCGTTCGCAGATATGTGGTGTTGCAAGTGAGGAGGAAGATTCTTATATCGCATTCGAGAAAGAGTCTTGTAGGAACGGCAAGTATGTTGTCTTAATTGACCCTCTTGATGGGTCTAGCAACATTGATGTTAATGTATCTATCGGGACGATATTTTCTATTTACAGGAGGGTAACACCTATAGGTTCAAAGGCCGAGTTGAAAGACTTCCTACAGAAAGGTACTGAGATTGTTGCTGCTGGATATGTAGTCTATGGGTCGTCCACGATAATGGTGCTGTCAGTAGGACAAGGAGTACATGGTTTCACGTTTGACCCGTCAGTCGGTGTGTTTTATTTATCACATGATAATATCCAATTTCCAAAATCAGGGTCTATCTACAGCGTGAATGAAGGAAATTATCCATTCTTTTCTGATGGAATAAAGTCGTATTTAAGATATTGCAAAGAACATGATGATGCGAGTGGTCGTCCACTAACCAGTAGATATATTGGATCAATGGTGTCAGATTTTCATCGAAATATGATTAAAGGAGGCATCTATCTGTACCCTTCAACAACTCTAGCGCCACAAGGTAAATTGCGACTTCTGTATGAGTGTAAACCTATGGCATTCTTAGCTGAACAAGCTGGAGGGATTGCTACAGATGGGCAAAATAGGATACTTGAGATTGAACCAACAGAACTGCATCAACGATGTCCATTTATCGTCGGCTCTCCTGATATGGTCAATAAACTGAAAGAATTCTTATAAGGAGACTATTCTTCGTTTCCTTTGATTCGACTCCACAATGATGTAAATATTTTCATCTCACTTCCAGAAGGTGGTCCTTTTTGGGTCTTTGGCATTTCAGCTCGACCGTTGCCAAGTTTATTGATCTTAAAGTTAAAGATGTAATTATCAGGAGATTCTATTCCATCTATAAACCTTCCATATCGCATATCATTGAATTGAAGGGCTCCAGCGTCCTCCATAATCATATAGGTATCATCGCTGAACCACTTAAGCGTCTTAATCACCTTGGTGTCTTCTATATCAGCAATCATTTCTTCTCCCACAGGTACTTCATAGAATTTAATATCTTGATCTGAGTCAAAGTATGAGTACTTTCCAAAGACAAGATTATCACCAACCTTAGCTACACCATACCATAGGATATTATTGAGGATGGTAGGTGAAGTCTTCATATCCGTATATTCATATCCTTGACTATCGAGACTTTTAGTGAATACCTTGTCGATATTTTGCTTGTTAAAAATCGTGAAAATGAGATAAAGACATGATAACCCGATACCTAGCCAATTCGCGATTCTACGACCTTTAGATTCTTTAGAATAAAAGGCTGCAATCAACAAGCAAATCAAAAATGGAATCGTATACATTGGGTCAGCTACTGAGATGGTACTCCATGCTACTCTATAGTTAGAAAATGGTGCAAATAGCTGTGTGCCATACACTGTAAAGCAATCCAAAATCGTATGTGTGAAGAATCCCCAAAAGAACAGTGAAATCCATTCTCCTAGAGTAGCTTCTACATTGCGATGTTCATAATTCTTATAGAGATGATTGATATAATACCCTCCTCCAATTGCAACGATAGCTGACACAATTCCCAAAATCAAACTAGACTTACTGATAGAAAGATTTACAAGAGTAATACTCATCGCGATGACAAGTAACGTCCTGAATATAAGTACAATGGACTTCTGTAGTGGTGTATCATAAAACCTATCAACTAGCCAACCAGTAACTGCACTCCCTAATACTGCAAATGCGATCGAGTGACTAATTCCTCGGTGAGCTGCAAGGCCTCCTAATTCGTCTAGCCACAGATTAGATATGATATCTAGATCAGGTATAGTGCCTGCAAGTGCACCCCAAAGCATCGCTTTATTACCGATTTTTTTTCCAAGAATAACTTCTCCTACGGCTGCACCGAGGACAATTTGTGAAAGTGAATCCATTGTTGAGGGCTATGCTGTTGCAGCTTGCTTGAGAATATTATTAATAGCAATCTTCGCTGCCTTTTGTTCGGCAGCTTTCTTATTGAAATCTTCAGCCACAGCTTGTTGGTCACCATCTACACAGATGGCGATTTTAAATTTGTCTCTTTTGTCTACCTTATATCGTTGCAATAGTCTGAACTCTACAGTGCTACCTATTTTCTGACAATGCTCTAACAATTGAGATTTATGATTATCGTCAACAGTCTCTAGAGCATTCATATCGAGATGTTTGATTATGATATTTCTGATGATATAAGTACGTGTACGGTTGTAACCTTTCTCAACATAGATCGCTCCTATTAAAGCTTCAAGTGCATTACCTTTCATAGAACTACTGATACGAGTATCTATGAAATGTGAAAGTAGAATATCCAGTCCCATTTCTTCAGCGACCTTATTTAAGGTTTGTCTTCTGACAATTTTTGATCGCATTTTGGTTAAGAATCCTTCCTTTTTTATTGGGTACTTGCCGAATAGATATTCAGCCACGACTGTAGAAAGTATCGCATCACCTAGATACTCTAGTCTTTCATTATTGATACCGTGAGGATTATCTCCTTTGTTCAATGACTTATGAGAAAATGCCGTTTTGTAGAGTTTAACATTACTTGGAATGAAACCGAGTGTACTACGCATTTTGTGAACAAGTTCTTTGTCCTCAGAAAAGTAGTAGTTGTACACTCGTCTAATCATTCGTTAGAATTTTTTGAATATCACCGTAGTGTTATGACCTCCAAATCCAAATGTATTTGACATTGCTATATTAACTTCTTTCTCTTGAGCTTTATTCAATGTCAGATTCAGCTTTGGATCAATGTTAGGGTCTTTTGTGTGGTGATTGATAGTTGGTGGTACGATACTTCTATTGATTGCCACAATACCAGCTATAGCTTCTACAGCACCTGCTGCTCCTAGTAGATGACCAGTCATTGACTTAGTACTACTGATGTTGAGATCATAAGCATCTTCTCCAAATACCTTACCTATTGCTTTAGTTTCAGCGATATCTCCTAATGGAGTAGATGTACCGTGTACATTTAAGTAATCCACATCTGAAGTACTGAGACCTGCGTCCTTCAATGCATACTTCATAACGTTACTAGCACCAAGACCTTCTGGATGAGGCGCAGTGATATGATGTGCATCTGCGGACATTCCTACACCGACTACTTCAGCATAGATTTTTGCTCCTCTAGCTTTAGCATGCTCCAGCTCCTCTAAGAGTAGTCCACCTGCTCCTTCACCTAGTACAAACCCATCTCTATCAGCATCAAATGGTCTAGATGCTGCTCCTGGATCATCGTTACGAGAACTGAGTGCCTTCATAGAAGAAAATCCTCCAACTCCAGCTTTTGTAACTGCAGCTTCGCTACCTCCACACATAATGAGATCAGCTCTATTGAATCTTATGTAATCTGTGGCATTAATGATTGCATGTGATGCAGAAGCACAAGCCGATACAGTAGCATAGTTCAACCCTCTCAGCCCATATTTGATAGAGATATGCCCTGGAGCGATGTCAGTAATCAGCTTTGGAATTAGGAATGGACTGTATCTTGGTATTTCACTTGAAGTTGCTTGCTCTACGTCTTCTTCGATAGTTTTGAATCCACCGATACCACTTCCCCATATCACACCGAATCTATCTAAATCAACAGACTCGAGGTCAATGCCAGAGTCAGTCATTGCCTCTTCCGCAACCACGAGAGCATATTGGGAGAATGGATCAATTCTTCTTGCCTCTTTACGATGCATGTGCTCTTCTATGTCGAAGTCTTTTAGCTCGCAGGCAAATTTTGTCTTGAAGTGTGTTGGATCAAATTTTGTGATCAGATTGGCACCACTTACACCATTGATAAGACCTTCAGTATACGCTGCAAACGTATTGCCAATAGGTGTGAGTGCTCCGATACCTGTAACTACGACTCTTCTCATTGTTATTTAATAAGTTCAGTTGATTAATTAAATAAACTTAAGCCTACAATCGAACTGATGTAAATCCAGAAAGTGATTGAAAAATCAGATCGGGGTAGGTGTATCCTCAATATTCATTTCCGAGGACTGTCAAAAGTAATAAGTTTTGATGAATAAGACCAATCCCTGCTAGATACTTCTAGATAGAGTATCCGCAATTACTCAAACAAAAAATGAGGTCATACAAATAGTAGTACGACCTCATTAAATTTCTTTAACAAATATCGGGTGTTAATCGATACCTTGGATTATCCTGCTTGACCAGTCAAGTAGTCAATTGCTTGACCAACTGTTGCGATGTTTTCCGCTTGATCGTCTGGAATAGAAACATCAAACTCTTTTTCAAATTCCATAATGAGCTCAACTGTATCAAGTGAGTCAGCACCTAGATCATTGGTGAAGCTTGCTTCAGTTGTTACCTCAGCTTCGTCAACTCCTAACTTGTCAACGATAATCTTTTTTACTTTTTCTGCTATATCAGACATAATTTCTAAATTTTGGACTGCAAATAAAAACATAAACCCTTGCAATAACAAGAGTAATGGACATTAAATCCATCAATAGTTTACATACAATCGAGCCACTATTTTGATTCCAATTATCATTTATTTTATGAAAAGAATTAATAATTAGGATTTTGACAGTATTTATATTTGTATTTAGATAAATACAGCAAATATAATATGGTCAAGACAATGTTATTATTATGTCCTCTACATATAATTTGGGTTTGTTTTTATCAGCTATTGCCATTTAGCTCGGCATTAAAGTTGTAGTATTGTACTATAATATTGTAGAATAACTATGGAGATAAAACATCAAAACACGAAAATTGTCGCTACTCTTGGTCCTGCTTGCTCTAGCGTAGAGCAATTAAAAGATCTAATTAAAGCTGGTGCTGACGTTCTAAGACTAAATTTTTCTCACGGTGACCACGCTGGTAAAAAAGAAGTTGTAGATCGTATAATTGCTATAAATGAAGAGCACAATCTTAATATTGGTATACTTGCAGATTTGCAGGGTCCTAAATTGAGAGTAGGAGAAATGAAGGATGGTGGTTGTCCAGTTAACTCTGGCGATATCATCACATTCACTTCTGAGAAATGTTTAGGTAGTTCTGAGAAGGCTTATATGAGTTACCAGTCTTTTGCTCAAGATGTCAAAGTAGGCGAGAAGGTATTATGTGATGATGGAAAACTCATTTTTGAAGTTGTAGAGACAGATGGAGAAAAAAATGTCAAACTCAAAGCGAAGTTTGGTGGGGTGCTTAAGTCTAACAAGGGAGTCAATCTACCTGATACTGCTATTTCGCTCCCAAGCCTTACCGATAAAGATAAAGAGGACCTAAAGTTTATTTTAACTCTACCAGTACACTGGATAGCACTATCATTTGTCAGAGAGGCTAAGGATATCATAGAACTTAAAGAAAAAATTGCTTCAGCCGGACATAAGGCCAAAGTTATCGCTAAGATTGAAAAGCCTGAAGCTGTTGCAAATATCAAAGAAATCATCAAAGCTACTGACGCTATCATGGTTGCGAGAGGAGATCTCGGGGTAGAAGTGCCACTAGAGAAGCTCCCAAGTATCCAGAAGAACATTATAGCGAGATGTATCCAAAAGGCTAAGCCTGTAATCGTAGCCACACAGATGATGGAATCGATGATTACTGCACCGTCACCGACTAGAGCGGAGGTAGCAGATGTAGCCAATGCGGTTCTTGATGGTACCGATGCAGTGATGCTTAGTGGAGAAACTTCTGTAGGAGATCATCCATCACTTGTTGTAGAAACTATGAGTAGGATCATCGCTGATGCCGAACAGCATTATGCACTCAATGACAAGAGACCTAAACCCAATAAACACTCCGAAACTTTCTACAGTGATACAATCTGTATCAATGCTGCAAAGATTGCTGATGATATCAAGGCAAATGCGTTATGTGGATTGACTGTTTCAGGATATACAGCCTTCAAGTTAGCGAGTTATCGACCTAGTGCAAGGATATTCATCTTTTCATCCATAAAAGAGATGTTGCCAATGTACAGTCTGATATGGGGAGTAAAGCCATATTTTTACGATAAGTTTGAGTCTACAGATAGCACAATATCAGATTTGGAAGTCATCCTCAAGGAGAGAGGACATCTTGAGCAAGGAGATACTATGGTGAATACTGGATCTATGCCGTTGCATAAGAGATTCCGCAGTAATATGTTAAAAATTACTATAGTAGAATAATTCCTTCTTCCTTGATGTTGTTAATTTTGGACTTTCATATATGATGTCAGTCTTTTAATTCAATAGTTATATGAAGTCGGTAATACTATCTCTGTGTACAACCCTGATAGCCCTAAGTCTCCTTAGTGGTCAATCAAGCCCAACAGCTACTACCAATATTGAGACTACCTTTATTGAAGCTGAGCTAGAGAAATATCTAGACAATACCGATCGCCAAGAAAAGAAACTACTCGAGTGTATCGAGTTAGATCGTCGTAATCCAGAGTTACAGTATCAACTTGGGAGATTGTATCACAAGAATGGTGATAATAGAAAAGCTCTTGACTATGCAACAAAGGCAGTCAATTTTGATAGCTCAAATAAATGGTATCAATTATTCGTAGCAGATCTCAATGAGCTGTTGATGGATTTTACATCTGCAAATGCCTCATTAGAGAAAGTTGTCGCGATGGAGCCTAAGAATGCTGTTATCCAAATGCGAATGGCTCAAAACTTTCAATCCAATGGCAACAAGGATAAAAGTATAGCACAATTACAAAAGATGCAGAAGACATTTGGCGTGACCGACCAAACTACCTTCAAGTTGCTCGAGCTCTATAATTCGGATAAGGAATATGATAAAGGTGTTGATGTACTCAAGTTAGCAGTAAGTAATGCACCAAAAAATGTCGAAGTACTCAATGCACTTGCCAATCAATATTTGCTGAAAGGAAAAGATAAAGAGGCAGAAAAGATCTATCGTCAAGTCATCGAGCTAGAACCAGCTAATGTTGTGGCCAATAGTCAGATAGTCAGAAAGAATGTAGATGCAGCAAAGGATAGTGAGTATCTATATGCCATTAAACCTCTCATAGAAAATCCTGATCTGCCATTGGATGCCAAAGTGATTGAGTTGATACCATATGTGGAACAGTTACAAACAGATGACTCTCCAGAGTTAGCTTCTGCCTTACAGAGCATCACAGAGCAACTGACTATGCAATATCCAGATGAGGCAAAAGCACATTCTATCAGAGGTGATGTGATGTATCTGACTGGCGAATTAGCTCCAGCACTGAAAAGTTACAATAAGACCATCGACCTTAATGATGAAGTGTTCCCAGTATGGGCTCAGAAGATGAATGTCCTGTATGACTTGGGTAATACCAAAGAGTTAATCCAGTTCTCTGAAAAGTCAATTGATTACTATCCTAATCAGTTTGAAGGGTACTTTTGGTATGCTTTGGGTCAATATGATTTAGGTGATACTGATGAAGCAGGAGACTACTTAGAAGAAATGGCATTAGTAGGCGGTAGTAATCCGCTTGCCATCAAATGGCATTCAATGTTGGCAACCCTTATAGGTAAATGTGATACAGATTCAGTCAATGCAATTGTGTCTGCCTCTAGCCTTGATAAGTCGGAAGACCCACTAGAACTCCACCTTGTATCAAGAATGTATGACAAGTCGGGAGATGTGGACAAGTCAATGTCATACTCAGAAAAGGCGAAATCAAGTGGCTATGTGGGGGAAAACTAGATTACTCTATGTTTCCATTGTTCTTGGACTTACTTTGATAGTCTTTTGTCAATATAGTTATGGTCAGTTCGTCAGAGATCTGCAAATTCAGCAGCAAGAATTGAAGGATAAGATCGACCAGTCTAGTCAATATCTTTCACAAATCAGTGAATCCAAAAATGCCACACTTCAACAGCTTCAAGTAATTAAGCAGAATACCGCTGATCGGATAGCACTAGTCACCGTGCTTGAGGAAGAGAGAGAGCAGTTCGAGTTGGATATTTTGGATATTTGCTCTGAGATTGATTCTATCAATACCATCAAAGATTCTCTCAATCTGGAGTACTATACAATCGTCGCTGCCAACTATAAGAGGCAACTCCTAGTGACACCAGTCCATTTACTATTTTCTACTGAATCATTGACAAGTTTATTGACTGAGAATGTACATGCGGATCAATATAAGCACTATATCGACCAGAAAAAGTCAGCTTTTAATCAGATAGAACTTGTGTCCAATACCTTACTCCATAGTTATGAGGTAGCTATACAGCAAAATGCGAAACAACAAGCTAGACTTAAGAGTGAAAAGCTCGCAATAGACTTGCAACTCAAAGAACAAGAGGTGCTTGTGAGAGATTTGCAAAAACAAGAAAAAGAACTAATAGCACAGCTTCAAGAGTCGAAGAACTATCAAGATAATATCAATCAACGCATAGAACTCTTCATTCGAAAAGATGTAACGACCAATCGCCCTCAAGTAATTGAGACGACAATAGCATCTCCACCTACCTCTCAATCAACTACCACTAGTCAACCTGGCATAGCATCTAAAACTAAGATATTGCCAGTACAAGGTACAGTAGTGGGCAGGTTTGGAAGGCATCGGCATCCTACTCTACCTGACGTGTATGTAGTTAACAACGGTATTGATATCGCCGTCTATGGAGAACAACCAGTATATGCCATCTCGGGCGGTACTGTGTTGACAATCGAGCCAATCAAGGATGGTAGCCTAGTGTTGATTGATGATGGAAGTATTTATCATGTATATTCTCCTATCCGAGAAATCGGTGTCTCAGTAGGGCAGACCATCAGTCTTGGTCAGGAGATTGGCTTTGTCTACTCTGAGTTGCATCTAGAAATATGGGATGGCAAACGTAAGGTCAATCCGCAGGAGTGGCTCAAGAAATAGTCAACATTTAGAAACCTAAGCAGTTGCTATTCTCCATAAGTCAAAGTATCTCAAGGATATTAACCCACTGACAACAACAATCAATAAGTACCATAAGTGGCCGAAGATGAGTAGACTAATGATTCCCAATAAGATATAATAGACTATAGTCGTTACCATTGAAACTGCTGTGAAAATTGAAGTGAAGAAAATTTTCTTCTTGGCGAACTTCTTTGATAGTAAATGGCTCAGCATCGTAATTGGTAAGTGAAGTACCTTTCCTATAAAAGCAGGAATTGCAAAGAGGATTAATGCCGCCCAGTGGTGCCATCTCATTTGAGACTTGAGAGTCCTATTTTCTAAGTCTTCATCTTTGGTAGTGACAGAGGCAGCTAATTGGCTCCGTTCCTCAGTTGAGTATCGTTGAAGTTCTTTTTCAGCGTCTTTCCATTGCCTCGAAAATGGCTTACCAAATGCCGCCTGTTGATAGAGCTTTTTCTCGTAAAGCATTTCTTCTTCTTTATCGATATCTGGAAGATATTGGTTGACGTGGCCATACATCGCCTGAGTCATTTTACGTAAGGTTTCAGGTTTGTTCTCCGATACATATTGACGGAGTGGTAGACCTTCTCCTATATCAATATGCACTGTCCGTCGTAGTGAAGCATGGGCATTGTAGGTTGCTGCAACTGGAATAGCTAGTATATCTTCTTTCGGTTTTGCTTGTAAGGCTTGTAACACAATTCTTGAAGTGCCTTTTTTGAATGGTCTAAGTCTTCTAACCATCTCATGTGAACCTTCAGCAAAGATGATCAACAACTCTTTCGCATTGATAATGTCAGCACATCTCTTGAATGTTTTCTCATTTGCATCAGCACTAGAGAACCCTTCACTCTTCCTATAGACTGGTACACCATGGATCCTATCCAATAACCACGCTAAGAATCCAGGCTTCCACATATCGCCTCGAATCATAAAATTGAGTGGCCGATTTAACATCCAACAAGCCAAAATGATCGGCTCCATAAAAGCAGTAGGGTGGTTGCCAAGCAAGATGACTTGTTTATCCTTGGGGATATTCTCGATACCAGTGACCTCTACTTTCTTGAAGATCATCTGTAAAGTCAGTCTGACTAAAATCCTAAGTATGTAATAAACCATAATCTGAGTAGTCCACAAAGCTAATCATCTCATGGATAGTCTAAGCCTTCGCTAAAATAAATTTATATGAATACTTGAATAAGTATTAAAATGTTCATACTATTGCATGATGAAAATCGATCAATCACTGCTGTCAAGAGAGCAATTGACTAAGGCCGCAAAAGTTCTTAAGGTTCTTGCCCATCCAGTCAAGCTTGAAATACTCCAAGTACTTCGCGATCATCCTCCGATGGATGTCTCCTCCCTCTGCAAATCCATAGGTGCCGAATGTGAGATCAGTATGATGTCTCATCATCTAGCCAAGATGAAAGATAATGGTGTATTGGAATCTGTTAAAAGAGGTAAGCAGGTATTTTACTCGATTGCTGATCGATCGCTACTTTCTATTTTCGAATGTATGAGTAAGTGTGCATTGATATAAACTCAATCATAACTTTATCTCTAATCAACACTCTACCTAAAAAAGACAATATGACAATTGAACAAATCTATACAGGATGTTTGGCGCAGGGGGCTTACTACATTTATTGTAATGGCGAAGCAGCTATCATAGATCCTCTAAGAGAGGTTGCTCCATATCTAGACAGAGCTAAGCGAGATGATGTAAAGATCAAATATATATTCGAGACACACTTTCATGCAGACTTTGTCAGTGGTCATGTGACTCTAGCTAAAGAGACTGGTGCTCCTATAATCTATGGTCCCAATGCGAATCCTACTTATGATGCTCACATTGCAAAAGACGGAGAGATATTTACTCTAGGCAATATAAAGATCAAAGTACTGCATACACCTGGGCATACGATGGAAAGCACTACCTATTTAGTCATAGATTCAGAAGGTAAGGAACACGCGATATTTACAGGTGATACTTTATTCTTAGGAGACGTGGGGCGGCCTGATCTAGCTCAGAAAGGTGCCGACTTGACGATAGAAGATCTCGCTGGATATGCCTTTGATAGTCTTCGTAACAAAATAATGCCTCTACCTGATACAGTCATTGTGTATCCAGCCCATGGTGCCGGATCTGCTTGTGGTAAGAATATGATGAAAGAAACTGTAGACACATTAGGTAATCAAAAAAAGATGAACTATGCTCTGAGAGCCGATATGACAAAGGCTGAATTCATTGCTGAAGTAACGGATGGATTAGAAGCACCACCAGCTTACTTTCCTATCAATGTTCAACTGAATAAAGAAGGTTATGATCACATAGATCAAGTCATTGAACGAGGTACCAAGGCACTCACTCCAGATGAATTAGAGATGACAGCTAATGCATCGGGTGCATTGGTTCTAGATGTGAGATCTCCAAATGCGTTTGCTGAAAAGCATATACCCAACAGTATATTTATCGGACTTGATGGTTCATTTGCACCTTGGGTAGGAGACTTGGTTGTCGATGTGAAACAACCGATCATTTTGATAGCACCAGAAGGAAGAGAAGAAGAAGCGATTACGAGATTGTCAAGAGTAGGATTCGATCAGACGATCGGATATCTTGATGGAGGTATCGATGCTTGGATCGCAGCTGGCAAAGAAGTGGAAAGTGTCAACCGAGTCGCTGCTGCAAAATTTGAACGAGATTACACCGATTATCAATCAAGAATCTATGATGTAAGAAAGCCGAATGAATATTCAGCGTCTCATGTGTCAGATGCCAAAAATGTTTCTCTATCGACAATCAATGAACATCTGTCAGCTTTTCCAGATGAAGAATTCTACGTGCATTGTGCAGGTGGATATAGATCAATGATTGCAGCTTCTATTCTCAAATCGAGAGGCATCCACAATTTTATCGAGGTCAACGGAGGCTACAAAGCAATCAAAGAAACTTCAATTCCTAGGACAGATTTCGTATGTCCAACTACACTCAAATAACAAGATTATCTAATGGCATTTTCATTCAACTCAATGTGGAATTACCGTTGTCCTAGGTGTCGACATGGTTCGATATTTAGCAAACCATTTCAACTCAGTAAACCGCTAGAGATGCCTAAGAAGTGTGAGTATTGCGGTCAAGTCACTACTCCTGAACCTGGATTCTACTATGGTGCTATGTTCTTATCATACATCCTAAGCTCATGGTTTGTCTTGATACCTACACTCGTCTTAGTCTTTTACTTCAAGTGGTCAGTTGGCGGAGCTATGGCAATTGCAATAGCATTGACAGCAGTTACCTATTTGAAATTTCTCAGAGGATCGAGGTCACTTTGGTTGCATATGATGGTAAAGCATGATTCTAAGGTTGAAGAGGAAGTTTCCGAAAAAATAGAAATGAGAAAGAATACAGCTTGGAAGCCAAATGTTAACAAACAAGATGTCAATGGATAATTTCTGGGACAAGCGATTTTCAGAAGTCGATTGGGTGTATGGCTTAGAGCCAAATGTCTATATCAAAGAGCAACTCGATATATTACCTCCAGGTAAAGTCCTCTTTATGGCAGAAGGTGAAGGACGTAATGCTATCTATGCTGCACAGCAAGGATGGGATGTCTATGCTGTTGATCAAAGCGCTGTTGGCAAATCAAAAACATTAAAAAGAGCTGAGACACTTGGAGTAAACCTCAATTATCAAATTGGTAATGTACTCGATTATGATTTGAATGAAGAAGTGCCATTTGATGTGATCGTTCTTTGCTTTATTCATCTACCTTCATCAGTAAGACAAACTTTTCATCAATCACTTCGATTTTTATTGAAAGAGGGAGGTAGAGTCATTATCGAAGGATATACACCTAAGCAACTTGACTATGGTACAGGTGGTCCAAGTAGTCTAGATATGCTATACACGATAGATAACTTGACTAAAGACTTTGACCAATTTTCCAAAATTCACCTCATTGAAAACGAACGCATCTTAGCAGAGGGAGACTACCACAAAGGACTGTCAGCTCTTGTGGAAGGCATCATTATTAAATAATAAGAGACTAAATACAACATACTATGATTGAATTTATATCACAACCTTGGCATTGGTCTATATCTGGAGCGATGATAGTTCTCGTGATGTTTTTACTCACTTGGTTTGGAGGCTCCTTTGGGGTGTCTTCCAATCTCAGAACTCTCTGTGCTATCGGAGGAGCGGGTAATAAAATCAGTTTTTTCAACTATGATTGGAAATCACAAATCTGGAATCTAGTCTTTATCGGCGGAGCAGTGATCGGAGGATTCATTGCTACCACTTACTTGATGAGTCCTGAGCCGGTGCAGATTTCTGTCTCAACACAAGCAGCTCTTGCAGAAGTAGGCATCAGTACGCCACAGACACTGAGTGAAGGTACTGGTTATGCTCCTTCTGAAATATTTGGTATTTCCAATCTAGGGTCTGTTGCCAACTTAATCATTTTGATTGTTGGTGGATTTTTAATCGGATTTGGGACGAGATATGCAGGAGGATGTACTTCAGGACATGCGATCAGTGGCCTGTCTAATCTGCAGTTGCCATCATTAATCGCTGTCATCGGATTCTTTATTGGTGGACTAGCTATGACATGGTTTATCTTGCCAGTTATCCTGCAACTCTCATAAAACTCCCAAACAACACAAAAGCGCAATACAATGAAATACATCAAATATATATTAGTAGGAATTCTCTTCGGCATCGTAATGACTAAGTCAGAAGCTGTGAGTTGGTTTCGAATTCAAGAAATGTTCAGATTCGAGAGCTTCCATATGTATGGCATTATTGGGACTGCTGTCATATTCGGAGCCATCGTGACCTTCTTGATGAAGCGGTCAAAAATGAAAAATATCTCTGGTGAAGAAATCAATATACCATCAAAGGATTTCAGTATTCCTCGGTACTTGATTGGCGGTACGATATTCGGTCTCGGTTGGGCAATGACTGGTGCATGTCCTGGACCAATGTTTACACTTCTAGGTCATGGAATATGGGCAATCTTGATTGTCATTGCAAGTGCTACGCTAGGTACATTTGTGTATGGTGCAGTAAGGAATAAATTGCCACATTAGTAGTTAGGGTATTTCCCTGAGGCTGATCTTTAAGATGGGCTAGTCTTCATAGATGAGTACGATAGCTTCCAAGATACTTACTACAATTACGTGTTTGTATGATATTCCGATAGAGGTTCTCAAGAGGCTTGTGATTTATTAGCCGAAGCAATCAGATAGAGGTACAGAGATGGGTAAAGATGTGCTAAATTGAAGTCTCAGTTGGTATGGACTGACAATGAAGTATTGATTTGATATCAAATCAAAAACTGCCCCTTCTCATAGATCAATTTACCATCAGCAAAGATTTGTCCGTCCTTGCTCATATCTGTGATCATATCCCAGTGGATAGATGAGTTATTCTTACCACCACATTGATAGTAGCTTTGACCAACAGCCATATGGATTGTACCACCAATTTTTTCATCGAAGAGGATATTTTTTGTTGCTCTTTTGATCTGAGTGTTGGTACCAATGGCAACTTCTCCAAACATATCAGCACCTTGAATCATAAAGATTTGGTCAAGTAATTCTTGTCCTTTCTCTGCAGAGTAATTGACGATTTTTCCTTGGTCAACTGTCAATGTGATACCTTCTACCTCCACTCCACGATAGACACTAGGGTAGGTGAAGTGTACCTTACCTTGTACACTATCTTCGATTGGTGCAGAGAAGACTTCTCCACTAGGCATATTAGTCTTACCATCCGAGTTGATCCACTTACGACCTTCTACGTTGAACTGAATATCTGTATGACTTGCCTTGTATCGCATCCAAGAGACTTGATTAAGATAGTCAACAATACCTTGTTGCTTATGACTAAGCGCTTGCCAGTGAGAGGCTGGATCATCTTCATAGAGATAGCAAGCATCATATATGAATCGTTCATAATCATCTAGTGACATTCCAGCCATCTGCGCATTGGCATTAGTGGGGTATTGGCAGAGGCTACGTTTCATATCTCCATCACCTGTCCTAGTGAAATAGATTTTGCTTGCTTCAGCGACTGCCGACTGTCTGATTTTTTGTCTTTTTGGATCTGACTCGACCGTATCCATCAGATTATAAGGAGCTCTGATGAAGAGATAGGCATCAAACTCTCTCATCGCTTTGTCGTATAAAGTCGGTGTATGAAGTAAGGCATCGTTATTTCCTTCTTCGAATAAGATCTTACTCGAGTCTCGCATGCTCAATTCATACTCGACGATAGCACCTAACTTCAGTGCTTCACGATAAACTTCTCTGACTAGTGGTTCTCCGAGTGTAGTGGATCTGATAAAGAGTTTTTCTCCTGGCTTGAGATAGAGACTATATCGAGTGAGGAGCTGGGCATATTTATTGAGCATCGTGGTATAGGTTTTAATATGCAAGGTGTCAGTGAACGATCAGACATTCTTAGATTGTTACCAAGACTTTGCAATATACGGATATCGGTCTTTATAGAGGGTTGCGATTTTTTCTTGAAGATTCGCTTTTAAGACTTCGACATTTTCTTTTGTCTTAGCAGAGATAATGATGTTCTCCATTCCATATTCGTTCTGGAGTCTTTCTTTTAATGTTTTTAATATCTCATCCTTGTTTTCTTGATCAAGGAATTCATCGAAGTACTTGCTTCTATAGGCATCCACCTTGTTGAGTATCATCAATGTTGGTTTGTCGAATGCATCCAAGTCCTTGAGAGTCTGGTTAACAGTTGCAATCTGATCCTCGAAAGTGGGATGTGACATATCCACAACGTGTAGGACAAGATCACTCTCCTTTGCCTCATCGAGTGTCGATTTAAAACTTTCAACTAAGTGGTGAGGGAGTTTTCTGATAAACCCAACTGTATCCGAGAGTAAAAAAGGCATCCGATTGAGCACGACCTTTCTCACAGTCGTGTCCAATGTTGCAAACAGCTTATTTTCAGCGAATACTTCTGATTTGCTCAGTGTATTCATCAATGTTGACTTACCGACATTGGTATAACCGACGAGAGCAACTCTGATCATATCACCGCGATTCTTCCGCTGAGTCTGTGACTGACGATCGATTTTTTCTAGTTTGGTTTTGAGGTGTGAGATCTTGTCTCTTACGAGTCTTCTATCTGTCTCTATTTCCATCTCACCAGGTCCTCTCATCCCGATTCCCCCTCTTTGTCTTTCGAGGTGAGTCCATAGTCCTCTCAATCTTGGGAGCATATATTGCATCTGCGCAAGTTCTACTTGAGTACGTGCTTGAGCTGTCTGTGCTCGTTTGGCAAATATGTCAAGGATAAGGCTACTCCTGTCAATGATTTTAACCGTGAGTTCTTCTTCTAAAATACTTGTTTGCTTACCAGTCAGATCATCGTCAAAAATGACCATATTGATCTCCTCATTCTCTTGAATGTATAGATTGATTTCTTCTAATTTTCCTTTTCCTACATATGTTCGCTTATCAGGATGTTCAAGATTTTGGATAAAGATTTTTTTAGTTTTTGCACCAGCAGTCTCTGCTAAAAACTCTAGTTCATCGATATACTCTTTTGACTGTTCTTTAGTTTGAGACTTACTAGAAACAGCGACTAATACCGCATACTCGATCTCTTGTTTTATTCCCTTGGTTTTCTCCTTACCTACATTCCAATTATCCGACATATTGCTGATTTGTGATACTCAAAGATAGACAAAGTCATACTGTCATGCTTAGTGACTATTCTACCTGCGTAATTGGTACATAACACAAGATTGCAGCCTCGGACAATGATCTAATTCTGGATGATTAAAATCTTTGTAATGTTGCATCCCAATCTTCTGCATTACCTTGATAGATGGAAGATTAGTATTGGGAGTAATGGCATAGAGGACATCAAGGTTGAGTTGCTCGTTGGCAAATGCTATCTCAATACATCGTTTAGCACCTTCGGTTGCATACCCATGTCCCCAAAATTTTGGTCGTAATCGCCAGCCAAGATCTTTGAATTCTTGGAGTTCGATATCGAAGGTCTGATAACCGATACCTAAAAATCCAATAATTTCTTTACTCTCTAATAGCTCAGTAACATAGTATGTGTGACCAAGCTCAGTGTAAGCAGCACTAAGTTTTTGCATTGATTTTAAGCTGTCTTCTTTGGTCATTGCTGATGGGAAGTATTGCATCACTCTTTTATCCGCATTCATCTCTGCGTACCACTCTATATCAGATTCTAGCCAAGGTCTAAAACCTAAGCGATCAGATGTGAATACATAAGTAGGGGTAGTCTTCATCATATTATCTTTTGACATTCGGATGTTCTATGCATTGCAACATCAAGTAGTCAATGACCAAGCTTGATTGATATATCATCTTGATCATTCTCTATGATTTGGCTGATGTTGATATGTTTGATTTTTCTAACGTTGACCAGCAACTCTCGTTGATGAGTTGAGCTACTGCACCTGTCCATCCAGTCTGGTGAGATGCGCCTACACCACGACCATTATCACCATGAAAATATTCATAGAAGAGAATCAATTCTTCAAAGTGTGGATCACGGTATACATCCTTGTGCAGTTTGTGGATTGGCCGATCTCCTTTTTCATTCTTTCTAAACATATTGACAAGTCTCTGACTGATAATGTCACTCAATTCTCCAAGACTAATCTTCTGGCTTGGCTTATCAGGATGCTCTACTGTAAATGTATCTTCGTAGTACTTGTCAAATTCCTTAAGGGCAGCGACAAATAGGAAGTTCATTGGTATCCATATAGGACCTCGCCAATTGGAGTTACCTCCAAAGAGATGGGTCTCTGACTCTGCAGGCGCATACTTGACTGAGAATACTTCATTATTAATAATGACTGAATATGGATTAGTATGAATCTTTGATAATGCTCTTATTCCATAGGGACTTAAGAATTCATTTTTATCTAGAAGTGCCGTCAATAATCGTTTCATCCGTTTCTTTGGAACGAGAGATAAGATGACATCTTCGTCTTTTTTGAAATCTTCTATCACTGCGTACTTGTTATGCTTGCGACGATAATTGAGGAACCACTTCATTCCATGATAGAAGTTAGGGAGAGCCTTGAGTGTTTCTTTTTTGATATGGAGAACTGCGGTCATCGTCATTAGCCCTACGAGTGATCTGACTTTGATAGGGATAAACGATTCATTTGGTAAGACCAAGATGTCATAGAAAAATCCTTCTTCTTCATCCCAACTGCCTAGCCAGTTGTCACCAATGTAGTTGAGTGATTCTGCGATATAGACAAAGTGCTCAAAGTACTTGGTCGCCATATCTTCATATGTAGAATCCACTTTGGCAATTTCAAGAGATATTTCTAACATTTTGAGAGAGAACATTGCCATCCATGCTGTTCCATCCGCTTGCTCTAGATAGCCATTACCAGGCAGTTCATTGCTTCGATCAAATACTCCAATATTATCAAGTCCTAAGAATCCACCTTCAAATACATTATTGCCACTCCGATCTTTTCTATTGACCCACCAGGTAAAGTTAATGGTGAGTTTGTTGAGCATTCTTTTGAGAAAATCTATGTCTCCTTTTCCAGTTTTATCCTTATCAATATTATAGACTTCGATGGTTGCCCAAGCTTGCACTGGCGGGTTGACATCTGAGAATGCCCACTCATAAGCAGGTATTTGACCAGATGGTCCCATATACCATTCTTTCGTCATAAGAAGCATTTGATTCTTCGCAAATTCTGAATCCATCAATGCTAATGGTACACAGTGAAATGCAAGATCCCAAGCGGCATACCAAGGGTACTCCCACTTGTCTGGCATAGAGATGATATCCTCATTGTTGAGTGTCATCCATTCACTATTACGACCGCTTAAGCGTTCTGATGGAGGCTCTGGTTGACCAGGATCTCCCTTGAGCCAAGTCTCCATATCTATGTTGTAGTATTGCTTAGTCCACATCATCCCAGCAAGTGCTTGTCTCTGAATATTGGACAATTCTTTGCTTTCGCCTTTTTGGAATTTCGAATAAAACTCGTCTGCTTCTTGGATTCGATTTTTGAAGGTTTTATCAAATGTTGATTTAAGTGGATTCTTAGTTTTTTTGTTTTTTGAAAATCTTAGCTTAAACGTGACAGCTTTCTCACCTTTTACATTTCTCTTCCATAATGGTGCAAATTTTGTCCCTTGATTGATTGCTTGGGTAAGTTGGTAGTCATTGTTCAGGACAGAATCATGGAATAGATCTTTGACATATGGACTTGCATTTTCACTTCCGAATAAACGCTGATGATTCGTCTCATTATTTGTGAATAGCCATTGATCAGGTTTGTCAAAGTAAAGGTAGTACTCACCTAATTTTGGATGTGTCACCTTTACAGAGCCAAAGTCCTTTTCGTCATCTATTTTTTCAATATTGTGATGACCTTCCATCTGATTGAACGACCAGAGATTTCGTAATAATAGGGTTGGCAACAAATAAATGTCGTGATCTTCTTTCGCTCTATTCTCTACTGTGATTCTGATCAGGATATCTTCCTCACTTTCTTTTGCATACTCTGTAAAAACGTCAAAGTACTTGTTGCCATTGAATACACCAGTATCCAATATTTCATATTCGAGGTCGTCCAATCCACGTTCTCGGTTGGTCTTTGTGAGATCCTCATATGGATAAGCAGCATGTGGATACTTGTATAAGTGCTTCATATAAGAGTGAGTCGGCGTACTATCCAGATAGTAATAGAGTTCTTTACAATCTTCTCCATGATTACCTTCTGGTCCTGTAAGGCCAAATAGCCGCTCTTTCAGTATGGGGTCATTGCCATTCCATAGAGCTATACCGAAGCAAATGGCACAGTGTCTATCCGAGAATCCTGCTATCCCATCTTCACCCCATCGATAGACTCTTGATCTAGCGTGATCATGTGGAAAGTAATCCCAAGCAGAACCATGAGGGCTATAGTCCTCTCTTACTGTTCCCCATTGTCTTTCACTGAGGTACGGTCCCCATTCTAACCAGTCTTTTTTCTTGGAATAATGGTCGTCTAGTCTGCTGTCTTCTGCTCTCATTTAACGTGTAATTATTACTTTAATCAAGATCAGTCCAATTCATCGATCCTAAAGATTTTGTTGTCATCGTTAGGTAATTATCAATCAGTTCTGAACTGTCAATCTATCAAATCTCCAACAAGTTGTTTGATGTCTATTTCTCTTATTTTTACTGAGTATAGCGCATTGGTGAGATTAACTTGCGCATTGAGTAAGTTCAATTGTGCTTGTCTGAATTCTATAGAATTTGCCTGTCCGCTTCTGAACTGCTCTTCTGTTCTTTTGAAATTCTCCTCATTTGTTGCTACTGCATTTTCTTGGACACTGATGATGAAAAGTTCGTTTTGATAAGTATCCCACGCATTGATGATATCTCTTTCTATCTCTTGTTCAAATTGATCGATTTGTAATTTTTGATTGGTTAAGTCAAGGACAGAATTTTGTCTTCTGATACTGCGACTGCCATCAAATAGCGTCCAAGCCAACCCGATATTTCCTCCTAATCCATTTGATGTAGATCGCTCCACAAAAGATCCAGGAGCATTGTCTGAGAAGGCATAAGCATAGGACAATGCTGAGTTGACAGTAGGCCGAGATTCAGCATCTATCAAGTCTAAGTTAAGTTCAGTGACGATTAGATTTTGTCTATTGATGAGCAAAGTAGTATTGTTTTCTTTTGCTCGAGCGATGAGGATATCAATTGTTTCAAATGATGCTATGTCTTGAGCTGGAACGATCTCGAATTGAGTAGATGCATCTCTTCCCATTGCAACATTAAGATTTCGCTTCTCTGTATCAAGGTTGATAATAGCAGTCAGGATGTTGACACTATCAGTCTGGATATCTACTTCAGCATTCAATACATCTAACCCACTACCTTGACCTAACTCATAGGCGAACTGAGCTCTCTTTAATCTATCCTTAGATATATCAATTGTCTCTTGAAGCACAGCAATGTTAACTGCAAGTTGAGAAACGATATAATAGGATGTATATACTTGAATGAGATTTTGCTCGATTGTTTGTCTCAGAGTAAGATTAGACGTGTTTAGAGATTCTTGAAGTTGATTGAGTGCTATCGTTCTCCTCTGATCATAGATGGTATAATCTGCTCCAACTGATGCATTCAATCCCCAAGTGAACGCGTTAGATACTTGTGCTTCAGCTCCGTTGTTGAATTGTTGATTGGCACTACCAAAGTCACCACTCAATCCGCCCGATGCACTGACATTTGGCAAGTAATTATTTGCTTTTCGTTCTGTGAGATTCTCTGCGATCTCTACGTTATTCATTGCGATCTTTATTCCAAAATTATTGGCAAGTGTAATTTCCCTAGCCTGGTCAAGAGTCAGAATCTCTTGACCTGATAGAGAGGTAGCAAGTAAACCAATAAATAGGCAGATTACATATCCGATATAAGTCTTGATAGCCATAAGTCTTAAATTCTTCATTAGTGTTCGTCTATATCTTGTTCTTCAATAATTGCTCTTTCAACGGATTCTCTTGAAGGTTTTTTTCCTTCCCATAACCAAAGAGCATAGACCTTAATTGAATTTTTTGTAGCCAATAAGAGTGGCAGTAAAAATAGTGTCATAAATGTCGCATATGCAATTCCGTAAGCAACTGAGATGGCCATCGGGATCAAGAACTGAGCAGAAAAGCTCTTCTCGAAAATCAAAGGCGCAAGTCCTGCAACTGTGGTAATTGATGTCAAGAAAATTGCTCTAAATCTTGATCTGCCAGCTTCTACCATTGCCTTGTAGTAGGGCACTCCATCTTTCAGAAGAAGGTTAAACTTTTCTATGAGAACAAGACCATCGTTCACCAGAATACCAACTAGGGCAACAATCCCCAGACCAGATAAGACATTGATACTTTGTCCGTGTACCCAATGACCCCAAGCAACTCCTACAAAGGTGAATGGAATCAAGATAAATAATAGAAGTGGTTGACCATAAGATCTAAAGACAAAAGCAATGACGACATACATTAGGATTAAGATGATAGGGAGTACTTTACCTAGTGCTACACCAATTCTAGAAAAGCTTCGATTTTGTCCTTCATAAAGAGGGGAGACTGTTGGATACTTTGCTAGTAAATCTGGCAAAACATTTGTTTTTAGATTGGTTAGGATTTCTGGAGCCGAATCCTTTGGATCTTTAAGATCTGCATCAACTAAGATTGCTCGTTTACCGTCAAGGTGATTAATGACTACCTCCCCACGTTCTATCTTATAATTTGCTATTTCTGATAAAGGAATTCTTGAACCGCTCGGCGTCACTATTCGCATCTGGTCAAGATTGATGATGCTGTTTCTATTGTCTTGCGCATATCTAACCCAGACTCTCACTTCATCTCTTCCTCGCTGGAATCGCTGCACTGATGCTCCGAAGAATCCTGACCTTACTTGGTTCATCACTTGATTGAATGTGAGTCCGAGCAGATAGGCATTATCTTTTAATTCCATTCTGATTTCCTTGATACCGGCAGGATCGTCATCACTGACATCAATAAGTCGAGGGTTACTCTCAAGGGCAAGCTTCAGGTCATCGGTCGCCCCTTTGAGTTCTGCGATGTCTGACCCTGTAAGAGATACTGAGACTGGTTTTCCACCAAAAGCATTACCCGAACCATAGGCAACACTTTCTGCCTCGTAAATTGGACCTACTTTATCCCTGATCGCATTAGAGATAACAGAGGCGGCAGTGGTTCTCTTCTCACCACTGATGAGGTTGATTGTTAATGATGCTACTGCCGTTCCTGGTCCAATCTGACGGATTGTATTTTTTACGAGATGAAGACTATCTGGCTTGCCTTCAGAGAGCTCTTCATTGACATTCCATGTCGCTTCTTCTATAACAGTTATTAGAGAATCGGTAATTGTCTCACTAGTTCCTTCTGGCATATTGAGATTGATGGATATTCGATCAGAGGCTACTGTCGGAAAGAAGGTAAAGCGAATGATACCACCTTGGACTGCTCCCACGGTCAGTAGCAATAAGGCTATTGGGACTGCGAAACCAAAGATTCTAAAGTTGAGGGCAAACCTCAACATTGGTACATAAATATTATCTCTTAGCCAGCTGATACCTTTATCTGCCCACACATTCAGGATAAATGGTTTTGCATTTCTATCTAGAGCACTTGAATGAGCCAGGTGAGCGGGTAAAATCAGGAATGCTTCAAATAGTGAGATTATGAGAATTATGCCAACCACTTTAGCAATTTGTCCAAAAAACGATCCTAATCGTTCTGGTAGAAATAGAAATGTTGAGAATGCAATCACAGTTGTTAATATCGCGGCAAAGATTGGCGGCATTACTTGTATTGTTCCGTCGATTGCAGCTTGGATTTTACTCTTACCTTGTTGATACTGGTCATAGATATTTTCAGCGATGACAATCCCATCATCAACTAGGATACCAGTCACTATAATCATCCCAAACAGAGAGATTACATTAATCGTAATAAAGTCAGGGGCAAATATAAATAGTCCCAAAAATGAAAAAGGAAGTCCTATCGCAACCCAAAGGGCAATGCTTGGTTTTAAGAAAATGGAGAGAAAAATCAACACCAGAATGATTCCTACCAGGCCATTTTCTAGCAAGAGATTCTGTCTATCATTGAGGGCAATTGAGGAATCTGAGCTTATAGCGAGTTTGATATGATCGCTTGATGCGTTGAATGTGCCGATGTATTTTTTAACTGATTCCGTAGCGGAGAGGAGGTCTTCGTTGTTGGTCGTACTGACAGTGATACTTACTGCAGGTTTTCCATTGAAGTATGTTCGTTCAGGAGTTTCTGACCAGACGTCTTTGACATCAGCTACATCTTTCAATCTTACGATTTGCCCTTCTCGTGTGGCTTTTACAATGATGTAGTTTAGTTCTTCACCATAGTAAGATTTGTTGTTTGCCCTGATTAGGTATTCTTCAGTCTGTGTTTTGATCGTACCCCCAGTGGTTTGGATATTAGCATTGCTCACGGCATTCGCTACTTCCGCAAATGTTAGATTATAGGCGAGTAAATCATTTTCGCGGACAGCGATCTCTATCTCTTCATCAGGAAATCCACTCAGTGCTATTTGAGAGATTCCAGGTAGAGCTCGGAGATCATCTTCTACTTGTCGAGCTTCATCTTTTAAAGTTTTTAGTGTTGCCTTTTCACCAGTGACTACAATAGCAATCGCTTGATTGATGTTCTCTTGTTTAGAGATTACTATAGGCTCCATATTGCTAGGGAAGGATGGCACTCTATCTACAGCATTTTTGACATCTGCGAGAATGATATCGATGTCTTCACCTTCTTCTATTTCTACAGTAATCTGTGCTGTGTTTTCTCTAGAAGCTGAAGTGATTCTATCAATATTTACAAGTCCTCTAAGATTATCTTCTATCTTAAGTACGACACCTTCTTCTATCTCAGCAGGAGATGCACCTGGATAAGTCACATTAATAAATATCAATGTAGAATCATCAAGTGGGAAGTAAGAGGATTTAGTTTCCTTCATACCTAGATATCCAAAGATCAATACTGCTATCATACAAATATTGACGGCTACAGGATACTTGATAAAAAATGAAATTATTGGCTTCATAATTTAGTGATAGTGGATGAAAAAAAATTAATGCTTACGACTACTGTTTTGCCTTTTTAACTTTCATCCCATCGTATGCACCTGGAAGTGATTTGCTCAAGATTTGGTCTCCATCATTTAATCCTTTGATAACTACAGTACTTTCTTTGAAGTAGACTGGTTCTATTTCCGTGAGTACGATTGTGCTGTCTATTACCTTGTAGACATAGTTATTTTGAACTAGAAGTTTTCTAGAGATTTCATAGGCACTCTTGATATCTTTAGCACGGAGATCAGCATCGAGATACATGCCTTCTTTGAGTCCTTTGCCTGATACGGAAATATAGGCTTGCGCAGTCTGTGTTGCAGGATCTATCAGGCTATTAATTCTGCTGATTGTCCCTCTGTATGTCTTAGACTTATCCACAGTATAAAGTGTCACACTACTACCGACTTTCAGAAAGTCAATATAGCCAGCATTTACAGCAATGCTCAATTCAAGATTGTTTGGATTTATGAATTCGCCAAGCTTTTGGCCAGCCCTAACTAAGGCACCTTTGTCTACCTCAGTTACAGTCAAGACACCATTATACGGAGCATAGATGGCATATTTTCTAAGTAGTTCTTCTACATTTTTGACAGTATACCATGTGGCATTAATATTGTTACCCGCAATGAATAACTTTTCCTTTTCATCAGTTATCTGTGGAAGGGGAGACAGTGTCTTATTGACATCAAAGTTAGTTGTATACTTACTCCACTTTTCATACACACTAGGATAGTCAAACTTTAATTCAGGAAGAATAGCGACTATCTGATTGTATAATTGACTCTTCTGGGCTCTCAGGTTTGCCCTAGTCTCATTACTATTGATCTGAATTAGGATATCACCTTCAGCATAAGCTACACCTGGTCTGAAAGATTGTGAACTATATTCAAAAATACCTTGAACCTCTGAGTATAGCTCGATCCGCTCTTGAGCTTGAATGATACCATTAGCAAGCACAGTTATAGGTACTGACCCATTTTTGACAGTTTGGGTAAATACTGTAGGTTTTTCTAATGGTGGTTTAGTTCGTTGTGGTTTTTCTCTTGACCCTAATTTCTGCATCCCAAAATAGCCACCTGCAATGACAAGGATACCAACTAGACTGATGATTATTTTTCTCGGTGTATTTGTTTTCATTCGTTACTTAGTAGAAGTTTGATCTAAACAAGCCAAATAATTGATAAGTTTATTGGAAGTCTTTCGCATAATCATATCATATCGATACCCCCTAAATGTGGTACATGTTCAGTTTGACTTAATTAACTTTAAATTTTTTTCGAAATTACATTTTCGCAATAGTAATGAAGAAGATGACTAAGTCAGTTTAGTTTATTGTTTTCATCCTTACTAAAAGTCAAAATGGCGATTATTAAGAATAGTAATCAATATACACCTTAATTTTTCTTTTTGAGGAGCTATACTACCCATAAGGTTTTGTACAAGAGAGCGATGATGAAAATTGAAAATGGGGTACATGGATAATTGACCATAAATTCCAATCATTATATCCAAGATGTCTTCCGAAAGAAGAACAACATTTCCCAGAGAATCAGTGGGTGGATTTCTCATGTGGTCAACACAGCAACGACGTCAACAAGCCACTCAAGCTAAGAATGAAGAGTATGAGGTATTACAAAACTTGATTAACCAGATTAATTCCTAATAATTATTCTATGGACAAGCTTTTGACTGTAGTCCCTCCTTCATTCATCAATATACATCTGTAGATGCCTGTTTCTAATTGAGTGACATCTATATAATCTATATTGTTTTGATTACTAACGTTTATGACAGATTGGCCAATGCTATTGATAATCTCAATCGAGTTGATTGCTTCTTCAGAAGTAATCCATAGTTGTCCGGATGAGGGATTTGGGTGAATTGTTACATCTATATCTGCTATCTCAGACTCAGTACTCGAGACGATACTAAGATCTATGAATGTAAATTTATGCGCATCCACAACACCGATATTATCCATATCTAGATTATGATCTGCAACAATTGCGACTATTGATAAATTCTCCAATTTGTAGTCTTCAGAGATGGAAATACTATAGTCTTTAGAAATCATATCATCTTGCTGAGGTTGTTGTGAGAATAGACCAGATGTACCCCAAGCACCATCATGGATTTCTCGAACAACGTTACTGTGTGCATAATCCCAAATAATGTCACCTCTGCCTTCAAGTGGATGACCGGGTACATCATTGAAATAGCTGTGTTGTTCTAGACCACGTACTTTATCTTCTACAAGCATAATAGAGATATTGTAATCTCCAACAGGCAATTGCTCAAGTACTCGTACTTCTATGCTAATCTGTAGTTCTCTGAGATTTTCTTCGAAGGCTACAAAGTCTGTAAATATTTGAATAGGTGAAGTTTGACTTTGGAAACTCTCCATATATCCTTGCCAATTAGACGTATTACTTAGCAAGCTACCATTTATTGGGGTCCGATTAATCATCCCTAGAGGATTGCCATATACTTCCAGGTCTTCCTGAATGATATCAGATTGAGGATTTGAAAGGTCTCTGTCTGTCCATCCAGGATTACTATGGTGGCTCACCCAAATCATTTCTGGATATACATCTTGGAGTTCCTTTAGTACTTCTGTTGCACCTGCACATGATCCACAATAAGCATTTGTGAATTTTTCAAATAGAATAGCACGTTGCCCTGAGACTGATGATAGCATTAACATCGCAATAATGCTAGTTGATAGAATCCTTACATAGTTCTTCATCTAGTAAAGGTTATTGATTAAGTCGAAAGTATCAAGTTTCAATAGTGCTATCTTGATAAAGTGTCTTCTATATGTCCGTGTTAATAATATGAGTGACTATAGGATAGGTATACAATACTTAGGGACTAAGTCGTGAAAGTGCTTATTCAGTTGAGCTAGTACAGGGCGATCATTGCTACCAATTATTCTACCGTCAATCTGTGTAATCGGTGTAAGTTCTCCCATAGTCCCCGTACAGAATACTTCATCAGCGGCATACAGCTCAGTCGGAGATATGTTCTTCTCTTCCATATGATAGCCTGACTCTCTTGCTAGTTCAATAATGAATCCTCTAGTCACACCGTGTAAGCATGCATCTGCATGCGGTGTATAGATCTTCCCACCCTTAACGATAAAAATATTAGTCCCATTCAACTCTGCCGCAAAGCCATAATTATCTAACATTAATGCTGCATCAGCTCCTGCCACATTTGATTGGATTTTGGCAAGAATGTTATTAATGAGATTATTGTGGTGAATCTTTGAGTCGAGGTTATTAGGAGAATTTCGACGTATTGCAGATGTGATGACGGTTATTCCATGAGTATTATCATAGACAGGTACCTTATATTCAGGTAGGATGATTAAGCAAGGGCCACTCTGGTTAAGTCTAGGATCCATTCCTGATGTGATTTTTTCACCTCTTGTGAGAGTCAATCGGATATGGACGCCATCAGTCATAGCATTTGCCTTGAGTGTTTCGCTTATCTTTTGGGTGATGTATTTGCTTGTAGGAACATCGACCATTGCCATTGCTTTAGCGCTATCCTGCAATCTTTGGAGATGCCTATCAAGTAGAAATATCCCACCAGTATATAGACGCAATCCCTCCCATATTGCATCACCTCCTTGTACAACACTATCGAATACACTGACTTTTGCATCAGCTCTGTCGTAGATTTGGTCACCTACGTAGACTTTGAGATTCTTGTTTTTGGGATTGAATGATTGAAGCATAGTTAACTTATCTAATGATTAAAACTCCAAGGTACAAAAAAGCTAAAATAGTCTTCTTTACAATGTCCGTTGCTCAAGTTTCTGATAGCTAGGTAGTACGGCTTCATAGATTGGTAGATAGCGATCTTCAATTTTGGGTGGTTGGGTAAGATTAGTTTGCTTGAAGCCACTTGACTTATGAACAGACTGGTACCAGTGAGGTGCCCAGACGCCATCTATCACTCTGGATCCAGGAGTCCATTCAAGCATTGCAGGGTCATAAGGTATTTTGAGAGATTCACATAGGAGTTGCATTTGCTCATATGGATGTTGTAGAAACTTGTCAGTATTGATTATGGTTACAGTGAGTCCTAGTTCCGTAAGGGTTTCATAGATGTGTAATTGTTGGATAATACCGATATCTCTTGGAATAGGATCTGAGATGACTTTTGTGAATGAGGAGATTACTTTAGAAGGATGACGGATGAGCATAAATACCCTATGATCCTTCATCCAGTTCAAGTCCATTTCAGCTAAGTGGTGAGACATATTCTTAATGAAGACATATGGTGACTTGCTCGATTGTGAATATATCTCATCGATGACCTTCTGATATCCTATCGACATTGATTCTATGATTTCTAACCTTCCAGGATGATTCACGTCTGGAAATCTTGTTAAGTAGTTTCCATAGAATGGCTCATCAATCCCTATACAGTCTGGCCGATTATCAAAACTGTACAGCATTGCTGTGGAGATATTTCTTGGTCCAGAAATCATATGTATAATAGGCGAATTACTCATATTTCAGCATTTCTTCTGGATGCCAGTGCAAATTTTTGAAGTCGACAATTTTATGATTTTGAATTTTGACGCCTTCTTTGATGAGAGTTCTTTCCATATATGTGGGTTCTTTGAATGCAAGTCTTCCTGTGAGTACTCCCTTGCTATTGACTACTCTGTGTGCTGGTATTGTCTGATCATTGATTCCAGACTTGTTGAGTGCCCAACCGACCATCCGAGCTGATCCTAGTGATAAGAAGTCTGCAATCGCTCCATATGAAGACACTCTACCACTAGGGATTAGTCTGACCACGTCTATTACTGAATCTATATAACTAGTACTCAATCTGCTTAGAGATTTATAAGAATTAATAGGTTAAAGATAATAAGACATTTCTATCAATAATGAGGTAATTAAAAATTGCAAGTATTCCTTTGATGCCACTATTCGAGTATACTCCGTGTAGGTATGTTAACATATAGTCGAAGTCCAACTCCGAAGTGTTAATTTTTAACACCCGTCTAACAGTTGAATGCTGTCATGAGACATAAAATTAACAACTACTTAAGAAGGTCGTTAATCAAGAACTAATGAGTAGTCAAAACTCAATAAATCAGAATAAAATATTGCAAATTTGTATTGTAACAAACAAAAAGTATGTAAAAATTTTACTCACCTACAAAAAATGTCGATTATGAAAAACCTATCAATTTACATCGGAATCCTCCTACTCTTAGGTGCTTGTAACCCACTAGAAAAAATGGTCGATAGTGGCCAATATGATAAAGCAGTAATCACTGCAGCTCGCAAAATGGCGGGCGATAAGCATAAAAAAACGAAACATGTCAAGGCACTAGAAGAAGCATTCGCTAAAGCGACTGCTGATGATCTAGCAGCTGCCAGAACTTATGCTGATCGTGGAGGTAAGTCTCACTTGTTGGCACTGTCAATCTATGAAGACATCGCAGATAGACAAGCAATTGTCGCTCCATATCTACCTCTGGTAAGTAAGGATGGATATACTGCTGAGTTCAGATTTGTCGATACTGAGGAGATGATTGCAGATGCTCGGACCGAGGTAGGTGTCTACTACTACGAATCTGGAAAAGATTTATTGATGATCGCTCGCAATGGTAATAAAGCTAAAGCTAGATCTGCCTTCGAAGCATTTAGTCAAGTCAAAAGATATATGCCAGCACCTAGCGACCTAGATTGGCTAAAAGATGAGGCTTACCACTTGGGAGTGACTCATGTGTATGTGAATCTTCGCAATGAGGCACAAGCATATATGCCTAATCGATTTGAGCAAGCTATCCTAGAGATATCTGTTGCTGATCTTAATAGTACATGGAAGCGATACTATCTTTCTACTCCTGGTGATCAAGTGATAGATGTCAATGCCACACTGATCGTAGAGCACATTGATATCAGTCCTGAGAGAGAATTCGTAGACTTATTCGAGGAGAATCAGAGAGTAAAGGATGGATGGGAGTACAAGCGTAATAAGCATGGAAAGCCAATCTTAGATACGCTTGGAAACAAGATAAAGATTGAGAAATTCGTGAATGCTCATGCCAAAGTTACAAGAGTGAAACGTGAAAAGGGAGTTCAGATAGCTGGTACAATAAGATACACTGATGCTACAACAGGTGAGCCAATCAGAATACAACCAGTAAAAGTGGAGAATCGATTCTACGATATGGCTTGTAGAGTAATGGGTGACCCTAGAGCTCTCACAGTCGAAACTAAAGACTGTAGCAATGGGACACTCGATCCATTCCCTACTGATCATTCAATGGCTATGGAAGCTGCATACGAAATGAAGGGTGCCTTGAAGGGTGATCTAGAAGCTTACTTATACTAAAAGAAAATATTGAAAAATTGACTGATGCTGAAAAGCAGCATTCAACTAACAGGTACTCTAAACAATATGAAAGATTAAGTCCTTTTGACTTTATTTGTGCTGGGCAGTCTGATGACAATCAGGCTGCTCTTGGCGTTGGTTAACTATTGCTGCTCAGCAAATACGGAAAAATCAAGTTCTACATCAGCTCTGAAGTTAGCAGGTGGAATCTGTCTAAACCTAATGCCAACTTCAAAATTGACAAAGTCTTCATTTAGTATATCAACTAATTCTGATATTGACGCAAGTAAGAAGATATCTTCCTTGTTCCCAAACTGAATATTTTCTAAGTAGAACAACTCAACATTTTCATCAAGTGTATACGCATTGACGACTATAGAATTGATAAAGTCTAAATTAATATTTTCATCTACTTCTGTAAATCGAGCATTTTGAGAAATGATAGAAGTAATGTCATCTTTGGTGAAACCCTCTTGAGCTAGGCTCAAATCTATGAAAGTAGGGGTGTTGGGCAATGTGAAATAGTGGGTCTCCACTGTATTGAGACTAGGTGGGACATCAAAATTGACTGAAGTAGAAAACGTAAACTGTGGATCTGGAAGCTTATTGCAACTTAAGCATAATCCAATCATCAAGCACAAACCGATATATAAACTTACTCGCATAGTACTATTAACGTAGAGTGGATAGAAATTGTGTATTGTCTAGTGATTGTTTACTTAAGAGTAAATATCCGACAGTTTGATTCGTGCTTAGAATTTTAAAAATCTTCGATCTTAGCCTCAAATGTTGACCCAGGCTCTACACAGAATCCTGAGTTCAAGGTCACACTGAATTTACCTTTGAGTGTCACATCATTACCACCAGAGACTCCTCCAGTAGATCGGATATGATTACTTGCTTGGTAGCAACCAGTCTCGATCACAGCATCATCAATATCTACCTCAGGTGTATGGGTATCAGTGAGTTGATAGTCCATCTGCGTAGTATGCAGGCCATATGTATCGTCGCTAGATAGGATACACCCCGACTCAAGAAAAGGATAAATTCCCCAGCAACCATTATAACCGCCATAGCTACCCACATTATCTGGGTAAGTGTCGTAGTAGCCGTGTAGGATAGGATCTTCTCTATCTGAAATGTCATAGACTTTGATTCCATCTTCGTAATAGGAGATATAGAGATAGTCGCCTCTGACAAATGGATTGTGGGGTGTTGGATTTCCGCTTGATTCTATTGGATCTATGAAGTCACCGACAAATTCGATGTCATCTAAAGTACTACCGATATTTTCTAGATCAATAATTCCCATTGGCTGACCTGTAGGGACTTCTTCTGCAAAGTAGGCATATGCACCTTCAGCATCTACCCAGCTACTGTGATTATAGTCAGCTGTGTTCAACTCCCCTAATTCTTTGATATCAGCAAGGTCAGTCATATCCCATATCCTGAAAGATTCGTCGTTACCGTGGCTAGCATATGCAGTGTCTTGTCTGACATACATATCGTGGACATATAGATTTTCAGTAGTACCCGTTACATCATTAAAATCCACTTCTTCAAGTAAGCTTGGATCTTCTGGGTCAGTGGAGATGTCGAGAACAATAACATCTGTAGCTCCAGGTACTCCGACTGCATACAATCTTGCTATGGTATCTTGATTAGAATCTAGGTATTCATCAATGTAGATATTATGAGCTCTTGAGAAAAATTCGGTAGTTGAAGTGACGTGAGTCACATCACCATTAGGTAGTGCTCCAAGATCAAGAATATGTAGTCCTTCATTACAACTATCACATACTCCATAGACGTAATTACCAAATGTTTTGAAATCTCTCCATATCTCACTACCACCTGCAAAGAAACCGTAGACTCTTTCTGGTTTAGCACATTCTGTAACATTAATGACTAATATCGAATCTGCTCCACCAATGATGGCATACTCTTCACCGGTCTCTGCTGTCCATCCCCATATATCGCTGTATTGAAGACCTGAGATAATCGGATACCCCGCTGGATCCCAATTGCCAAGTTCTTCCATATTGAGGGAAGCTTGACCAACACACACCGTTGTTGAGATAAACATCAGTAATCCAATCAAATATTTCATTGTCTTCTTCATTCAATTAATAAAAACAGAATCCTTAGTGGACACCGTGCATAAGCTTCTTGACTACAAAACTCATAGCTGCAGAGAAAATTGCAAATCCGATAGCAATCGCTGTTAATATCCAGAAGAAATAACTCAATCCATGCTCATTGGCAATCGTTTCTGACATTTCTCCAAAAACACCGGCTAACTTCATTCCTATCGCAACAGCAATGTACCACATTGCAAACATGAAAGCAATCATTCTTCCTGG
>CALISO010000129.1 GCA_938041445.1 uncultured Saprospiraceae bacterium | reverse complement strand
CTTCATATTCTTGTGAACCCTGCATCGCATTAAAATTCTTATCAAATGTTCTACGGCTATCAACATAAAAAATAACATCACCAGAATCATCACTTAATCCGATTTTACATTCTGCTGAACTCAATTCAAGATTATTCTCCTCAATCAACAATGGTTCCCCAGTCGTAAAGTCAATAATATGTAACTCAAATGTCCAAAATACACTCTGGCTATAGATGCCAAAGCATATTACTAATAATAGCGTAGTGAAAACATATTTTACAATGTTCAATTGCATAAATAACAGCTTATTAGGTAACCGAACATAATAATTATATCGTCTATGATCAGGTTTTGTTCCTCACAATATGTAAAGAACAATACGCAACTTAAAAGCAAGAAATAACCAAAGTACTTGAGAATTTGAGCATTATATTTTTAATAAAAACAATAATGTTAAATTAAGAAATAATTGTCACATTACATAGCTCTCATAAGATATTCTATTTTTTATAAGGCAAGCTCACACTTGATTTGTTTCACTATCAAATTACACCTACTTACGCATCTCCTTATACGCATTAATCAGCCCACTTGTAGATGAATTACCATTATCAACTGCATTATCATCTTCAAGTATTGGGAGTATTTTATTCGCTAGTTCTTTACCAAGTTGAACACCCCATTGATCAAAACTGAAAACATTCCATAGGTAACCTTGGACGAAAATCTTATGCTCGTACATCGCAATGAGCTGACCGAGTGTATATGGTGTCAACTTCTTTACAAGGATAGAATTAGTGGGTCGATCACCTTCGAATACTTTGAAGGGGACAATGGTTTCATACTCTGATTTAGCGATGCCTTTATTCTCAAACTCAGCGATGACTTGCTCACGTGACTTACCAGATAATAATGCCTCTGTCTGAGCAAAAAAGTTAGAGAGTAATTTATTATGGTGGTCTCCTATTGGATTGTGTGATTGTGCAGTAGCGATGAAGTCGCAAGGGATCTTCTTAGTTCCTTGATGGATGAGTTGATAGAATGCATGTTGACCATTAGTTCCAGGTTCTCCCCATATGATTGGACCAGTTTGATAGTTGACTTTAGCTCCACTTCTATCGACATACTTTCCATTACTCTCCATATTTCCTTGTTGGAAGTATGCAGCGAATCTATGCAAGTATTGGTCGTAAGGGAGAATGGCTTCTGTCTCCATTCCATAGAAGTTATTATACCATATCCCAATGATTGCAAGCAGATACGGGATATTCTCATCTAAGTCTGCGGACCTAAAGTGGGCATCCATTGAGCCTAGACCTTCCAACAATAATGCAAAGTGATCGTATCCTACAGTCAGAGCGATAGACATCCCAATCGCTGAAGACAATGAATATCTACCTCCTACCCAATCCCAGAATGGAAACATATTACCTGGATCAATCCCAAAGTCTGTGACACCATCACGGTTAGTCGACAAGGCAATGAAATGTTGCTTGACGTTCTCTTCTTTACCACCATTAGCCAAGAACCACTCTTTTGCTGTACGAGCATTGGTCATTGTCTCTTGCGTGGTAAATGTCTTCGAAGCGATGATAAAGAGTGTCTTTTCTGGATCGGCGTTCTTCAGTGCTTCGGCGATGTGTGTACCGTCAACATTTGAAACAAATGTGATATTGACACCTTCTTGCCAATAGGGTTTCAGTGCCTCAGTGACCATCACTGGACCAAGGTCTGATCCTCCGATACCAATATTGATAATATTATTGAGTGGCTTACCGCTGAATCCTAATGTCTGCTGACTGTTGAACTTATCAGCATAGACTTTCATTTGGGCTAAGACTTGCTTCACTTTAGGTTTCACATCTTCTCCATCAACTAGCACAGGTGTATCATTGGATGATCTCAATGCGGTATGCAATACCTCTCTACCCTCTGTCTCATTGATCACCTCTCCTGTGAACATAGATTCTATCCCAGCCTTCAAGTCCATCTCTTTTGCAAAAGCCTTGAATAAGTCTAGAGTCTCTCGAGTGATATGATTCTTAGAGTAATCAACTAGGATATCTTCCAACTTGATAGAAAACGAAGAAAACCGATTGGATTCATCTTTAAAGTATGACTGGAGGGTCTTTGACTTGACCGAAGCATAGTGCTCTTCTAGCGCTTTCCAAGCGGCAGTTTGTGTAGGATTTTGTTTTGTCAGCATATGAGATTTCAGTTTTTAAATGCTATTGTTCTATCGTTTTCAAAAGTACGAATCTTGCAAAGAGTTCTTCTTTATACCACTTTAATTCTCGAGTCATTCTTACAGCGGCAGCATGCTCCTTACTCTTATAAGCGAATTGCTTAACAGCTTCAAGATTGTTCCAGATACTGAAAGTAGCCATCTGGACAAGTGGCACTTCACCTACGCCTTTAGTGTAGAGGAGGTCAGGATTATTTGTTAAAGGAAGCTTGGATGTTGGAACATACTTCCAAAATGTTCTCAACTTGGACCATTTTATTGTTGCTCTAGTAAGGATACAGATGTTATCACTCGGATTAGGCTTCACTTCATCTCCCTCAAATGGATTGACTCCAGACCATAAACCATGAGATCTGATCGGTTGCATAAAGTAATGCGTCAATGATGTTGCCTTTCTCTCGTAATGTGCTATCAGTGAATTATTCTCAATAAATGTCTCTGCAGCTTCTACCGAATCCCAAATAGTCAGCAATGCATAAGTTCCCCAATCAGGATAGGGATTAAATCCATCACCCTTTCCACTACCAAGTAATTTATAAAAGTTAAGCCCATCAACATTCTGAAGGTGACGATGCCCGAATTGCATCATCCCAAATGCCCAAAATTTGGAACTCAATGTGTCATATTTGACTAGAGTCAAACACGTGAAGTTAGCCATCTGCGACTATTCTTCTCCACCCTCAACACTTACGCTAAGAATGTCCCTATCGAACATATACATACCACTCTTCTCATCACCAATAAGTTCTAGCTTATCATTCAATGTCCTAGCAAGCGATTCTTCTTCAATCTGCTCAGCTACGTACCATTGTAAGAAGTTGACAGTTGCATAATCCTTTTCTTGCATAGCGATATCAAGAACGTTATTAATACTCTGTGATACAAACTCCTCGTGCTTCAGTAATGCCGTGAATGCATGCTTGATAGACGGATATGTCAGGGCAGGCTGTGGGAGTGCCGGTACAGTCGCAAAGCCACCTCTCTCGTTGACGAAATGAATCAACTTGAGCATATGCATCCGCTCTTCATCACTGTGCATATAGAAGAACTGAGTCACGTTATCAATCCCTGGCTGAATCTCAGCCCATGAAGCCATCGCGAGATAAACTTGTGAAGATTCTGCTTCTACTTTGATTTGCTCATTTAGAGCTGCTTGTACTTTCTTAGATAACATATGTAATGTGATTTGATATTAGTAACTCAAAAGTAAGGAGGTTGTTCGAGACAACAGATAGATGTTGCTAATTTGGACTTAGTCTTAGTCTTATATTCAATGTGATGTGTGATGTAGAAGATTAACTGTCTCAAAAATGACAGTACAATTAATTATTCGGCTACTTGCAGTTACTTGCCGAACTATATTAGTTTAAATAAGTATTAGAGTCGTAATAATTCTGAAATCAATAGCCTATCTATTAATTTTTTGTAACACAACAACCTTGAAATTATGAGACAATCAATTATCGATCTCAACCCAGCTGATCAAAACACTTTGGCATCTAACTCAGAATCTCAATCTAATATCAGGATACAACTCGAAGATGTCTATGCTAACTACAAAGCATTCCATCGAAAGCTAGTCTCATTCAGACAACATATCTATGATCAAAGCTTTTTCGAATTGAATCAATTCTTGCATAATTACTGTACATCAGCAGAGTATATCATCAGTAAACTAGAGCAAAGGTTGAGAGCAATGAGCCTCACTATATATCAACGAACAAGTTGTAACATCGTTCCATATAATTTGTACTCCATATCTAGCGATAAACTTTCTAGTAATGAAATGCTCCATTTAATCATCCAATCACAACGATCTCTACATGATGAAATCAAAAATATCCAGATGAACGCTGATATGATTAATGATAGGGATACCGTGAAGCTTACATCTAGTATTATTGGGAACATTGGTCACAAAGCTTGGGGTTTCTAAGTTTACTTGATTTGATGGAAGATTGGAGCCCCATATTAATGTCAAGATTGATACTTTTGCAGATGTATCTATTAGACAGAAAGTGATCAATAATTACGCTGAAGCACTAACTTATCTCTACTCTCAGTTACCTATGTTCCAAAGGACAGGACCTAAGGCACTGAAGTATAATCTCGATAACATTACCCAGTTGATGAATGCATTGGGTAATCCTCAAGACTCACTCAAGCATATCCATATTGCCGGTACTAATGGTAAGGGATCGGTCTCACATATGATCGCTTCTATACTCCAAGAATCAGGTCTCAAGATTGGATTATATACTTCTCCACACTATAAAGATTACAGGGAACGGATCAGACTCAATGGTCAAATGATCAATAAACGCTATGTTGTCAGTTTTCTCAATCGACTTCAATCTCTTGATTCTTACTCGGAGATCAAACCCACATTTTTTGAAATAGGCGTGGCGATGGCCTTTTGCTATTTCGCAGATAACCAAGTAGACTACTGTGTCATTGAAACCGGCCTTGGTGGACGACTTGATAGTACTAACATCATCACCCCTATTCTATCCATCATCACCAACATTGGCTATGATCATCAAGCGACACTTGGAGATACATTACCAGAGATAGCAAGTGAGAAAGCAGGAATCATCAAGCACAAAGTCCCAGTGCTCATAGGTGAATACCAATCTGAAGTACAAGCAGTATTCGATGCTGCAGCTAAGAAAACACAGAGTAAACTATACGCAGCAAGCACACTTCTATCAACTTCCAACCTCTTATCAACCAAAGAGATGAGAAGTATAGACAAGCAGCTCAGTGTTCAATATCTGAAGACTAACTTCAGAACTGCAATAGGAGCAGCAACGATCCTCAAGGGGCAGGGACTCCCTATTAAAGCAACTCATATCATCAATGGAATTGACAACTTATCTCATAATACTAAGTTCGTTGGACGGTGGCAAAAATTGGGTGACAACCCTCGTGTCTATGCAGATGCAGCACACAACAAAGAAGGGATCACATTACTCTCTACGCATCTAGAAACTCTTGACTATGACAAACTCCACATCATATTAGGAATGGTTGGTGACAAGCCACTTGACAAGGTGCTTCCACTATTTCCAAGTCAAGCTAAATACTATTTTGCTAAAGCTAATATCCCGCGGGGTAAAGCTGCTAACCATCTCCAAGAAGAAGCTTCTATCCATCACCTTTATGGGAAATGTTACACCAGTATCCGAAAAGCACTTGCTTCAGCAAAACTTTCTGCAGGTAAAAATGATTTAGTATTAGTAACAGGGAGCATCTTTACTGTTGCGGAAGTTATCTAATATGCATACACAACCACATAGAAAAATCATCTTAGCCATTGCAGGAAGCAGCGGTAGCATTTATGCTAAGCTCTTGATGGACTTTCTACATAATTATCCAGGTGACATAACAGTAGGTGTGGTGAAGAGCACCAATGGACAAGTTAATTGGGATATAGAAATAGGTCAAGAAAATATTGAAGCTCGGTATCCAAAGTTTACATTCTATGATAAGCAGGATTTCAATGCACCATTTGCCTCTGGTTCTGCAAACTACACAGCAATGGTTGTTGTTCCATCAAGTATGGGAGTCATTGGCAGAATAGCGAATGGACTGAGCAGTGATCTGATGACAAGAGCAGCAGATGTCATATTCAAAGAGAAAAGAACGTTAATCGTTGTACCTAGAGAGACACCTCTTTCACTGTTACATTTGAGAAATTTGACAACCATCGCTGAATTAGGAGGTATCGTCATACCTGCAGTCCCATCATTCTATTCACAGCCAAAGACAATTGAAGAAGCGGCGATGACCGTAGTCAGTCGGATTATTGACCATCTAGGACTAGCTCAGGATACATACAGATGGGGAGAATAGGCATCTGTATCTCTATCCTAATGTTTACTGCTGCATCTTCATATGAACAAGCGTTTTCTTTAGAACAATTCATATGGAAGAACAGACTTGTTGTGATATATGATGATGTAGTTGATACTAAGTCCATCCAACAGCAAGTAGCTATATTATCAAATCAAGAATCAGAACTAACTAATCGTAAACTGATTATTATTGCAAGTACTCCAGATGGGGCATATTTCTTATTCAAGGATGAGGAATTTCAATCTACAGTAATACCTCATTCTGAGCATCTCTACATTAATGGTACCGAATTCAACTTTAATCTGGTAGGGCTTGATGGTGGAGTCAAGTATCGAAGCCAAACAATGGTTTCAACAGAGGACCTCTTCAATGTGATAGATGGAATGCCTATGAGAAGATCAGAATTGAAAGGTACCAAGAATGGGTAGTTTTCTTTATTGCAGTATTACTTTATCAGCCTCATGAATTCAGAGGCGTTTAATATTGGTAGGCTTGATTTTTTGAAATCTTTCTTGTTTCTTGTAATGATAGCATCACATGAATTTTCAATTGCGATATAGTATTGTATTCCATCTTCAAAGTCTTTGAATTCCTCCTCTAATGCTAATTCCAATATTTTATCATCGAATGCCGCTACTTCTACTAACGCCTTTAACTTTCGTAGCGAACTTCTTACTTTACTTAATTTAAGTTGATCTTTAAGTATGTAGTGAGTATTTGCAAAAGTCAAACTCGATACAATCAGCTCAATTTGATTATCTATTGCATAGGTAAACAAATCTTGACTTGCTTCATAAAAATCAAATCTCTGACTTAATAAATCAATTACAATGTTTGTATCAATAAATAGTTTGTTCACTATTTGTATTTATCGATAAGATACTTTGTATATGATTCTTGGTAGTCCTTTTTATCATCAAGACTTATAATACCAGTGAGACTTTTTACAATAGGATTTACCTTTCGTTTCTTTTGATTTTTATTTGTAAGTGCAGAAAGATAGTTCTCTATCAATTTTGACAGGCTTGTATTCGATTCCTTGGCATATAACTTTGCCTCTTGAATTATTTCTGAATCTAATTTCAGTGTGAGTTTTGTGTCCATACCAATAATGTTATACGTTCAAATATAATTAATTTGAACGTATTAATCAATGATTACCTACATTAATGATTATGCGCCACCACGATTACCTCTGCTATCCAATCCGATCGCCAATTGAGTGAAAATGTCCTCCAAAACGCAGCGTACTCTATGTCAGACTCAATTGCTGCCATAAAATTTCGAATAGGGTTACCTCGCTTTAATGCATTCTTAAGTTCCTTGGCTTTATAATTATCATCGACCTCTACAATAAATGCTTGCATACATTCTATGAGATCTTCCGAAGGCAGGTCGCCGATTTTAAGATAATTATCTGGCCGTCTGTTAACCTCTGCCATCAACTTATCGTTACTCTTTATCTCTTTATCATTAGAAGGAGCATTAATGAAGTATTCAATCTTACCAGTGATAATACCGATGTAACAAGTCTTGCCATCTCTGATATTGACTGCGATTTCATGTATCCGGTTAGGTGGTATTATTTGATTCTTCATATCGCAAAAGTAGGATGAATATGGTAATGATGTATAGTAGGAATAAATTATTAAAGCTCTATTGGATTCATAATATATTCTATAATGTTAAATGCTCAATCAACTTCGAATTGGGGCTCAGATCATTTTATGAAAATTGAAAATGAATCAAATGGTATGGAAGCAAACAAAGTCATTCACGGTGTTGAAGAAAATGAAAGAAACTATCAATCAATTCTCTTATTCTTGTTTCGCATTAATGTGCCATCGATATCCGAAATTGATTAGCCCGTTTGAAAAGGCTGAAATTTCACGATTGTGATCATAGGGATTTACTTCAAGGGACGCTATCCAATAGCCTTTTTCCTTAACCATAAATGAACTTTGCAGGTAGCAGTTAAACGGATAAGGTCTCACTCCAGCAACCACATTAATACGATCGAACTTCTTACCTACTCCAACCTTTGCTGTTCCAATAGTTGGTAATGCTGCACCAACCTCAAATTCAAATATGAAATTCTTCCTGTTCACCATTGTGGCTCCAAAAAGAATTGAGCCACCTGGAAACGGAAAATGACTGTCATAAATAAATGCTATACCTCCATTCAATTCAAAGAAAGGTGATATGGTAGTCTTAGTTGTTTTTTGTTGACCTAGACCTACATCTATGCAACTGCAGGATACGATCAGAATCAAAATAATGGTAGAGTAAACTGTATTTCTAAATTTAAGTATCTGAGTCATAACTATGAATTAATGTTTAAATCCAATCTTATTATCGACTCAAAGATGAGATAGAAGTAGCCTCAATATTTGAGACTCTAAAAAATTACTTCTCATATATTGATAATCTGAAGATTGAGGGTCAATGGAGGCAGCTACGGACAACCACCATATAGCAGTGATGCTGTCCTACTTTACAGAAGTATTCCAATCCTGAAAATTCGTTCTAGCAATCTGAATTATGTATTTTAGTCACTATAAATGATGAATACTGAAAAAAATTAAAATAATTCTCAACTCATGTCCAATTATGGAAAAGTCGTTCGTCAAGTGGGTGATTATTAATTTTATAAACATCTAAAACAAAAGAAAATGAAAGATTTTATGTTATTGTTTCACAGCGAGCCAAACATGGAGTACCAACCAACTCCCCAAGAAATTGAAGCCGAAATAAAGAAGTGGCACAATTGGATTGGTGGCATCGCAGCACAAGGCAAAATGAAAGCTACTGATGCTCTAGGCTATCAAGGTAAGACCCTTCACACTGATGGCACTATTACAGATGGCCCTTATGTCGAAGTAAAAGAAATGGTTGGAGGCTATCTTATCTGTACTACAGAAACTATCGAAGAAGCGCTAGAACTAGCCAAAGGTTGTCCAATCTTTGATGTTGGTGGCAAGGTAGAAGTCAGAGACATTATGGTATTCGAAAACTAAATAAAACAATCTAATTATGTTTGAAATAAACTATATCGCTATCGCAGTTGCAGCAATTGTGCCTAATGCACTAGGTGCTCTATACTTTGGCCCTTTATTGGGTCAGAAGTGGCTTGATTCATTAAACTTTACAGCCGAAGATATGAAAGGTCGCAATGAACCTCTCATCTATGGTTCAGCACTCTTACTCTCTTTCATTGTTGCGTTCTTCCTGAAGTTCATCATAGAATTGACTCATAAGGAAGTAGGACAAAGTGGAGACATTGTCTTTGGAAGTTTTCACACGTTTGGACACGGAGCTTTGCATGGAGTAGGACTCGCTATTGGGCTTGTCATTCCTATCATTATCTGTCTTGGATTATTCCAAAAGGCAAAAGGTGCTAACATTCTCATCAATTGCGTCTTTTGGTTACTATGCTTTGCAATTATGGGCGGTATTATTGATGCTTGGACATAGAAAAGTGGAATCAAAAGACATTGCTATAATTTTTAAAGAAGAGTACAGTAACCTGGTTGCTGTACTCTTTCATTATTATAACTTGCAAGATTTGACGCTTGCAGAAGACTTGGTATCAGAGACATTTGTCAAAGCAATGAAAACTTGGTCTCATAAGGGAATCCCAGATTTGCCGAAAGCTTGGTTGAGAAGGACTGCAAAAAATCTCTTGGTCGATTACCACAGAAGGCAACAAACATTCAATCAAAAGATCGCTCCCAACATCCTCAACAAATCTGATAAAAAATATTCTTCAAATATCACTGAAGAAATAATTGAGGATAGCCAATTGAAAATGATGTTCGTTGTCTGCGATCCGTCATTGAATAACGAAGCTCAGCTCTGCCTTGCTCTTAGAATTCTTAGTGGATTTAGTATTGATGAAATCGCAATCGCATTACTATCTAATAAGGAAGCAATCAATAAAAAACTCTACCGAGCAAAAAAGTCAATAAAACTCAATCGAGACCAATCGTTCAATTTATCAAGGAGCGAATACTCTGACAGATTAGATAATGTGTTAAGAGTACTCTACTTAATCTTTAACGAAGGATACTATACCAGTACGAATGAACTAACCATCAGACATGAGTTATGCTGGGAAGCGATGTCATTGTGTAAATTTCTAGAGGATAAATTTTCAACAGAAAATACAAGAGTTACTGCACTACTTGCCTTGATGTGCTTTCATGCATCACGGTTGGAAGCTAGGTCTAAAGATGAGAATGTCATCAGACTATATGATCAACAAGATAAATCTAAGTGGAACCAACACTTAATCAAGAAAGGCGAGTCTTATCTTAATAAATCAGCTAATGGAGACAATGTATCCAAGTATCATATAGAAGCTGCAATCGCATACTGGCACACAACAGACAAACCTGAAAAATGGAGTAACATCCTGCATCTCTACAACAATCTACTCCTAATCGAATATTCACCACAGACAGCAATGAGTAGAACTTATGCTCTAGCAAAAGTCAAATCACCAAAAACAGCATTGCACGAAGCGCTAAAACTCAAGCTTGATAATAATCAATACTACTATTGCTTGATCGCAGAACTATATCGGATGGATGACGATAGGAGTCAAGAAAAATCCTACTTACAGAAAGCACTGAACTTAGCAACAAGAGCACACGAAAAGACTTTGATCCAACAAAAGATTGAGGCAGCTAAGATTGCATCCATCTTGTTTTGATTTAAGAAAAAAGGCTCAGATTTAATACCAAAGCTTTGATTCTTCATCTTATCCTATAGGTATGAGAAGACATATGTAGTAGACCGCTAATCAATTGAAATCAATGTATCGACCGTTGACTACGTCACAACATTTTCACTGTAGTGAACTTAAAAAACAACTATTGGAAGAGTAATCAGGTTGACACTTGTCTAGTCAACGAATTGCTAAAGAGAACTCAATTTCAGAATCCGAATTATGGTGAATTAATTATAGGACAACAACAATTTTACCCTTCACAGTTCTATTCATCATTGCCTCGATTGCCCTTGGAGAATCTACTAATGCATATGTGTGTTCTATGTGTGGATTGATGATGTTCTGTGAGTAGAATTGCATGATGTCTTGAACATTCTCTAGGTAAGCGTCTCTTTGCTCAGTGATGAATCTACTCAGAAAAACACCACTAATAGTACACCCTTTCAATAATGGTAGGTTCAGTGGAATCGCCGGAATCTCTCCCGCTGCAAATCCAATGACCAAATACCTACCTTCCCAAGCTGTAGCTCTTATTGCTTGTTCAGTATAGGTACCTCCTACTGGATCCAATATGACGTTAGATCCTTGTCCATTTGTCAATTCTTTGATGCGGACTTTCAAATCCTCGGATGTGTAATTGATCACTTCATCTGCTCCGTTGTCCTTGCACAGATCACATTTACCCTGAGTAGAAGCACAGGCAATCACCCTAGCTCCCATCGCCTTACCTAATTGCACAGCTGCAAGACCTACTCCTCCAGATGCTCCCAAGATTGTCAATGTTTCACCAGGTTGCAAGTTGGCTCTTTGCTTGAGTCCATGATAGGCAGTCCCATAAGCGTAGACAATGGATGCCGCTGTTGCAAAATCCATATCGAATGACTTTCGGAAGAGTACTTCTTGATCAACAGCTATCTGTTCTGCAAGACCTCCATACTTGATAAACCCCATCACTTCATCGCCTATCTTCCACTTATCTACTGCTGATCCTCTGGCGATAATGACTCCAGATATCTCACGTCCTGGTGAAAATGGAAAATCAGGTTTGAACTGATACTTTCCCTGTATCATCAATGTATCGGGAAAGCAAATCGAGCAGGCTTTCACCTGTATGATGACTTCATTAGCCTCAGGTGATGGTGCTGAAATAGACTGGTAGACTAAGCTAGATGGTAGTCCAGGTGCTTTACAGAGTATCGCGTTGATCATCGGGTTGATGGCTTATCTGAGATGTACATTGTGATGTAGGCTTTGACTACTACTACTCCATGGGCATCATAGACTGGCACTTCACAGATGATGTCGCTCTGCTCCCAATCTACAGTTGTCAAGTCACATACTGCCGTCAAGTCAGTGCCCGCCTTGGCAAGGTAGTCAACGTTCATACTTTTGGGTATCCATCTTCTGTGCTTGGGAATTGTAGCTTCCATACAGATCCCTGCAGCGAATTCACATAAGTTACAACAAGCAATCGCATGTACCGTCTTGATATGATTCTGTACTGCTCTTCTCTTCTTCATTGAAACCTTGAGATAGCCAGACTTGAGTTCTAAGACTCTTGGCTTGATCGTCCTGAAGTATGGTGCATAATTCGCCAAGACTTTTGAAAATATCAAACTACCAAAAGGGAGCTTACTTAATTTTGTTTGAATGGAAAGGATACGATTCATAGGATTCGGTGATTTGTGAAAACAATAAAGTAGGATGGTAACGTGACTCCAATCTTACGTCCTTAATCTTCAAGTATTTTTAATAATAACTTGCCTCTCTTCTTACCATTGAATAATCGCATAAAGGTCTCGTGAAAGTTTTCTATCCCGTCATAGACATCTTCTTCAGTGGTGATCTTCCCGTCCATCATCCACATTCCCATTTGCATAGCAGCCTCCATATAACGATCTGCATAATCTAGCACGATGACACCTTGCATCGTCCCTCTATTGATCAAGAGTGAAAGATAATTCTTTGGACCTTGCACTTCTGTATGATTGTACTGAGAGATCGCTCCGCAGAGCACAACTCTTGCATTGAGCTTGATATTGGCAAGTGCTGCATCCAAAATATCTCCACCCACATTATCAAAGTAGACATTAATCCCATCGGGACAATGTGACTTGATGGCAGTATAGAGGTCTTCACTCTTATAGTCAATGCATCCATCGAAACCTAAAGTCTCCACAACATACTGACACTTGGCTGTTCCACCTGCTATACCTATCACTGTACAACCCTTCACTTTGGCAATCTGTCCTACGACACTTCCTACAGCCCCAGCCGCTCCAGAGACAAGCACCACGTCCCCTTTCTTAATCTTCCCTACTTCTAAGATGCCAAAGTAAGCTGTCATCCCTGGCATCCCAAGTGCTCCTAGATACTTAGTCATAGGCACTAGACTTGTATCCACCTTGTACTGGCGATCACCATCAGTGGTAAAGTACTGTTGTGCTCCACCCCATCCTGAAAGTATATCCCCCACCTCAAATGATTGATGCTTAGACTCAATAACTTCTCCAATCGTCCCAGCTCTCATCACTTCACCTATACCTACTGGTGGCAGATAAGACTTACGATCGAGCATCCATCCACGCATCGCAGGATCAAGAGATAAGTAGTGTGTCTTGATGAGTGCCTCTCCATCAGCTATCTTAGGTATTGCGGTAGATCGCAGTTCCCAAGTATCCTTCTCTGGGATGGTGATCGGTCGTTTGACTAGGATGAGTTGTTTATTCATATACAATATGTCTGCTTAAGCTTGCTGATGCAAATGGCATCTATCTTGTCCATTACTCGAGGCAAAATACAGTAAATTCTTTAAAGTCAACGAAGACTATTCTGCATCCAAGCATCTAGTAATCCTCATTTAAGCTCCATTATGGAATTCATAATGCTGCATAATATGAATCTAATTCAATCTGAAAATCAAATGAATTGATGAATAAGGCAAAAACGCTAAAAATTGAGGGTCGCATAAAGATTTATATGGACCATTGCCAATAAGGCAATAATAGAGATGCCTCAGTAAACTTTGCTCTCAAGAACACTGAAAATATCGAAATCCCAAATAATAGTAAAAACTGATTCAAATTCTTGATGTGTGTTGACTGGTTATTAAACAAGAAAAAAACTCTAAGGAGGGAAAGCGAAAAAAGCCACCTGTTTATTAAACAAAGCTTGAATATCTTGACATAAATAATTAGCAATCCAGAATGGTACCATTCTGCAATTTTAGTTCGTTATCTTACAATGAATACCTTCTTTACTATTCTGCGAGCAGTATTGGCTACTGAGCTTACGGCTCAATTCAATAGTCTGACTTGGGACAATATGGAGAGAACATACCTACTACACTCTTCATTGTCTTCTACCCTGAAGGTGTACTGACTGAGAATAGACCAATGACAAATAACAAATGACAAAAAAAGTATCAGACAACACTGTTAGATGGGGAATCCTAGGTGTAGGAGATGTGTGTGAAGTGAAAAGTGCTCCAGCCATGCAGATCATTGAGAACTCGGAACTAGTAGCTGTGATGCGTAGGAATGGGGCGAAAGCCAAAGACTATGCACAGAGGCACCGAGTATCAAAATGGTATGATAATGCAGATCAATTAATCAATGATCCAGAAGTTAATGCCATCTACATTGCAACACCACCCAATGCACACGAAGAGCTAACGATAAAAGCTGCTAAAGCAGGCAAACCTGTCTATGTAGAAAAACCGATGGCAAGATCACTAGCAGAATGTAAGCAAATGGTAGCGATATGTGAAGAATCAAATGTTCCACTCTATGTTGCTTACTACCGCAGGAGCTTACCCAATTTCTTAAAATTAAAATCACTTGTTGAATCGGGTATCATTGGAGATGTTCAATTAATCAAAATCGAACTTTACAAAACGATTGACTCTAATGATTCAATCATCAGAGCCGAATCGATGTCTGATAATTGGCGAGTAGATCCTGAGATATCTGGAGGAGGCTATTTCTTTGATTTAGCATCACACCAATTGGATTACTTAGACTATGCGTTTGGCCCAATACAATCCGCTCATGGCTATGCCGGCAACCAAGCGAAGTTATACGGTGCAGCAGATATTATCACTGGTTCTTTTACTTTCGAAAATGGTATTCAAGGAGTAGGAAGCTGGTGCTTTACAGTTGACGATACTGCTCAAAAAGACGAACTCACTATCATAGGTACGAAGGGTAAATTGACCATTCCATTTTATGGAGCTGCAGAGATCAGGTTAGAAAGATCTGATTCTAGAAATGAAATATTTAAGTTTGATTTGCCAAAGCATATCCAAGAGCCACTTATCACTACGATTGTTGGTGATATCTTAGGAAAAGAAACTTGCCCAAGCACCGGTGTCAGTGCAGCTAGGACGAATTGGGTAATGGAAGAAATGACTAAGAATTATTACACTCTGAAATAGTAAATTGAGATTAAATTCAACGACTGTCTACATTCAACAACCAGTTTGAATACACTAAACCCAAACAACAATGAGTTACCACTTAACACTATTACCCATCTTAGGTATTCTTATCTCATGCTAGACACAAAAGACTATTCCCATTAGCAATAGTCAAATCATAGCTAAACAGTCCCTAGTCTAGCAACAGTTATTCTCAATTCAGCTACATTATAAAAATATGTGGTTACTTGATTTAATCAAGTAACCACATATATAAATTACAGAGTAGTCGTCAATCTATTCTATTACGATTTTCTGTGTGACTCTCTCAGTGTCGCTGATACCAGAGATTAGATATACTCCAGATGGTAAAGTTGAAACATCTACCTTCTTAAAGCCATCGAAATCAGGCAACCTCATCACTACCTCTCCTTGCAAGTTGAGAATTTTAATCTGAGAAACTTCATTTACCTCAAGTGTAATCTGGGACGTTGCAGGATTAGGGAAGATATGGATATCTTCTTCATACTTGAAGTCTCCTTCGTCCATTGTACTCACTAATGTCAAACTATTACCAGACTGAGCACGAGTATTGCTATTTCCTGTGATCGTTACTTGATCAATATAGATATGATCATTATTACCTGATGCATCACACTGGAATCTAAATGAACCAGAATTAGATAAATTATAATTACCAGAATTAAGAGTCACAGTTGCCGTGTAGAAAGTATTGTTATTAAAGTCAGTACCTCTAGCATAACTCGCTACAGTTTGCCAGCCGCTACCGTCATTATATCTCACCCAGAAGTCTTCACCATTCTCCATAGAATAAGCATAGAAGTAGAACTCAATATCGATACTGGAGTAACTTGATAGATTATATGTACCTGTACTCATAGACGATCCATTACCAGAATTATCTCTGATTCTAATTGACCGATTCCCTTCATATGATCTAGATCCACTGTATCTGTAGCAATCACTACCACCATCGATCCAACCATCCCATCCTGACTCAAAGTATGATCCTAAGATCTCAGTAGAACCTCCTGAACCTCCACAAGGAGCACAGTCTCCTCCACAGTCAACACCAGTCTCGTTTCCGTTCTGAATACCATCATCACAGGTAGGGCAAGCATCACAATCGCCTCCACAGTCAACATCAGTCTCATTTCCATTTTGGATTCCATCATCACAAGTAGGACATGCATCACAGTCACCTCCGCAATCTATACCAGTCTCATTTCCATTCTGCACTCCATCATCACAGGTTGGTGTAGGTCCACCGCCTCCTCCAATGCAGAATCCAGTTGTTTCACTTGATGTAAAGTTGCCACCACTAGCATAAGTAGTGCTACTATCAGAAACTGTATATGATCCATTACCATAAGAACAGCAGATCCCATCCCCATAGGTATCCGTAATTGTGAAATCATAACAGCCATCTGGCAAGCAGAGATCAATCACTAATGTAGAACCATCAGCTTGACCACTGTAAGTTCCTCCTGATGAAACCGTAGCTCCAGTATCATCTGTAAGAACCCAAGCCGTCTCCTCTGGATAATTGTCAAAGACAATTGTGACATCTACATCTGTATAACTACAACCCACAGGTGGCGTACCACTACCACATCCATTAGATGAAAGTAGACTCACTCTAGATCCTCCACTACCAAAAAGTGCTTGCATACGATCTCGTTGGCCAGCAGTAAAGAGGTTCATACATGCGTCATCACTGTAGTCCATATAGTTCTGTACCATATCAACTGATCCACATGATACGTGTCCAGTGTTGCATCCACCATTAGAAGCATCAGATGTAGGAGTATCAGAAACAAAGTCATCAACATTACAACCGCCATCTCCCCAGATATGTCTAAGATTGAGATAGTGTCCTACTTCGTGAGTACATGTTCTACCTAGATCAAATGGAGCTGTTGCTGTACCAATGTCACCAAAATATGCATAATCATTCACAACACCATCTGTACTCGCTGGCCCACCTGGAAATTGAGCATAACCAAGAATACCACCGCTGATGTCACAGACCCAGATATTGAGATAGTCAGCAGCTGGCCAAGCATCTTTTCCACCACTTGAATCAAACTTCACACTATCATTAGTAGAAAATGATGAGACCGAAGTAGAAGTACGTGTGATACCAGATGTGGCATTACCATTAGGATCTTGTGTCGCTAAACAGAATTCTATTTCAGTATCTGCAGCTTGTGACCAAGTACCGTCAGCATCAGAATTTAGTCTTCTGAAGTCATCATTAAGTATTTGCATTTGAGAATTGATCTGAGCATCAGATATATTCTCAGTGTTATTATTATATACGACATGGACTACAACTGGAATAGTTACAATAGCTCCATCCTTATTATCACCACCGTAGTTTTGTATCCATTTATTTGTATGTTTTTCAATTGATTGTTGATTATTCAACAGATCTGGATTCTGTAGTAATTGCTCTTGATAGTGCTGCATCGTTCCACAGTCTCTCTGAGCTGTAATACTGCCTACACCTATTAGGCAGATAAATAGTAGAAGTTGGGTTAACGTTTTTAAATTCATAATGTAAAATTTATTTTGATAAAAGGATATTGATGTTATAAGTCAAAAATGACTGATATACTTCATTTACCACTCATGGTAAACCACTACTAATGTAAAAATAAACCCCCAATTAGTGACACTCCGTCACTTTTATTTCGAAATTATATAATGAATCCTTGTTTTTCTACAGTATTTTAATTGTCTATGCAACTACTCTACAGATTTTTAAACTCTATTTATTAGATGCCCAATCAACTGAAAACTCAGAGATTATTGGCTTAATAGCCTTATGCATAATAAATAAGAAGTTGCGTGAATATGTCAGAGCAAATAGGAATACCATAAGCCATTGTGTGCAATTGACTTTTGAAATACTGTAATCAATAGTTGGCAATATAAATCATTCCAGAGGAGTTTCATTCTTATACTAATATGTGCCAGTCACTGCCAAACAACAATTATGGAAAGAAGAGAATTTATA
>CALISO010000128.1 GCA_938041445.1 uncultured Saprospiraceae bacterium | reverse complement strand
GTATGCACGTCTTTCAGGATTTCCATTGATCTCGACTTCTATTGTGAGATACTGACCTGCTTTATAGTCAAATGCTTCTTTTTGATCTGGAGCAACTGTCATCTGTATTGAGACTGTATCGTGAGTCTCAGAGATGATATTAGAGATTGGGAGTTGATAAGGTGTATTTCGCATAAGGTAAAGATAGGGATTTGGGAGGAGGAGATGTGAGGGAGAGGACTAAATATCAGCCAAAAACATCTCAATTGATTTGGGCAACATAAGTGCAAAGTTGACCAGTAGTCAATTGGTGTTTGAAAGTGTTAAATTATTTGTTAAATTCACAAGAGTAAATTCCTATTTTTTCTCAAGAGAGTATTAGAATAAATGGCTAATCTATGAAAAGGGCAATCATAGCTGTTTTCTTATTCTGTAATCTTGCTACCAGTAATCTCTTATTGGGGCAACCTACTAGTGCCCCTCGAATCCAACATGATAGTATTGCCTATTACGAAAATCTTGGTGACTTTGATAGCAGGTATCGAATCGTCAAAAGTTATGAAGATTCTCTGAGGAAGTTGAAGCTTTACATTCAGATTAAAGATACTGACAGTCTCTACACTTACATGCCTAACAATGCTGCCGATAGTACGACATTTCGATATTATCTAAAGCATCATGCCTATAAGTATAAGAAGTACTTAGGAGACTATGATTCTGCTTTGCATTTTTATCAAATGGCAAATCAATTTGTAGTAGATCGAGAGTTATTAGATGAACATGGAATCCATATTGAAGGAGAAATTGGCAATATCTATGCCCGAAGAAATGATTTCAATAAGGCAGTATTATTTTTGACTTCTACCATTCCCTATCTTAAAAAAGAAGAAAAGTACGACCGTCTATCTAGATTGTGTTCGGATATTGGAAATGTCTACAAGTGGCTTGGCGACTATAAGCAAATGCTAGCGTACTATATGGAGGGGATTCGATTAAGCAAGCAATCAAATGAGTACAGAGGCCTCCAATCCAATTATGCTGGCTTAGCCGACTACGAGATTAATTATGTGACTAGTGAAGACTATGACCATCATTTGATTGCAACCTATCTCGAAGCTTCTCGACAAGCAATACTAGATAATCCAAAGTCTGACTCCTACAGAAGTTTACGACTTATGAATATTGAGGAGATGAGGTCAAGTTACTATCTTAATATTGATTCACTCGAAGCTGCACTAAAAAGCACATTAATCTCAAATCGGATAGCCAAAGAAGAATACAAGAGTGTCATCTCAAGAGAAATCTCTAAGTCTGAATATAGGATTGCAGATGTCTATCTCAGATTAGGAGATGTTGATAAATCTGAAGCACACGTTGATAGTGCCTTTCGTTATTTAGCTCCAAATACTGAAATAAAAGGTCTACCTCTCATTAATCAAATCTATGACGAAAACACTTTTACAGACTTGCTTTCACTGAAGGCTAGAATCTACAAGAGAAAGTATCTGGTTACTGGGGATCATAAATACCTGGATAGTATCTTACTATCAATCAACCTTGCATTCAATGCGAATGATGGTTTAGAAAGTTATCTTACTATGCAAGCGTCAAAGCTAATTTCTGCTGGTCAGAATAAGCAAATGGTTGGCCAGGCATTGGAAGTTTATGCTCTGTATGATGGCCAAAATATTCAATACTCAAGTCATGAAGTCAGGAAAATATTTGATCGATCAAAATCAAGGATACTCACTGAAAATCAAAGAAAAGCATCAATACTCAAACAGCTCAAAGAGTCAGACAAAGTCAGGTTAACAGAGTTAGAGAATGACTTGCTTAAAGTCTTAAGCGTGCCAAGTGATGAAGCACAGTTAAAAGTAGAACACAGAATCAGAAGTCAGATTGATAGCCTAAAGTCTAGCGGCCTGGATCAAGAAACTTTAATACGGCATATTAAAGAACCCTATGTTGAGTATGTTGATTTAGATTCAGTGTTTTATATGTTAACGCATTTAGGTAAGTTGTCTTCTACAACTATAAATCAGACCTCGGAGATAGATAGTCTTATTGAGAAAGTTGACTTGGCATTGCATAAGCAATCGTCTGAAGGTCTAGACCCAATCTTACAGAAGTTATACTCCTTGTTGATGCCTTTAGACATTGAAAAGATTGACATTATAAATTTGATTCCAGATGGACGATTAAGCTATTTTCCATTTGACCTTTTAAAACAAGGTGATGAATACTTAATCCGACAAGTAGCGATTAAATATCAGCAGTCTGCAATCCAATCTGTAAGCAATTTCAATAGAAATATTGAAAAGACTTCAATGCTTTGCTTGTCTCCAAGTTATAATGAATCCTTAGATGAGGATGAGTCAAAAAGCACCAGAGGTGGTCTGTCTAAATTACTTTATACTAAGAGTGAGGTTGATGGAATTGGAGAGGTGTATACTGGTAAGATGACACAGTACGAATCACTCAGCTTTGAAGAGCTTAATCATCAATTGAAAAATGTTGAAATCTTCCATTATGCTGGCCATGCCATAGCTCGTAATGATAGTGCCTATCTCATCCAGATGATTGACGACCAAGAAGAACTTTTATTGGATAAGCAAATCTTTGAAATGACAAATCAACTGGACTTGGTAACATTGAGTGCTTGTGAGACGGGACTAGGAACATACCATGCAGGTGAAGGGGTGAGTAGTCTTGCAACAAGTTTCTTGAATAGTGGAGCAAAGGCTATAGTCTATTCACTATGGAATGCGAATGATGCAAGTACTGCAACTATCATGAAGGAATTCTACTCCCAACTTGCAAGTGGAAAGAAAAAGTCATCTGCTCTTAGACAAGCCAAGCTTAACTATCTAGAAAATACAACACCAGATGGACGGCATCCATATTATTGGGCAGCTTTTAGCCTAGTAGGCAACGATCAATCAATCACGAACACCTCCAATCAGAGAATTTTCATTGCTGGGATTGCTCTGTTATTTCTCATCGTACTGTCCTTATTATTTCAAAACAAAAATCAAAACAAATGAAACATCTTATTCAAGTTTTCGTGTTTTTTTTACCGCAGTGTGTGCTCTATTCTCAACAGCCAGATGACAAGCAATGGTTGATTACTGATGATGGATATCAACAAGGAAATTCTTGGGAGCCTAAAAATAATGTTATTAGTAATATTGGTATTCAGAATGTTGCATACCCTGATATTGATATAGTTGACGATGATGGTGTAGCAGGAGTAGCAAGGAATTCGTTTTTTATCATTTTTAATGATGGGACATATTACAATAGTAGAGAATCATCAGCTTCTTATGGGTATCAGAATATGACAGACTATGATGCTCCAAATTATGTAGCACAGCCAATAACAGGTTATAGTATTACAATACCTAGCAACAAAGAAATAGACTATCTCTATCTGAGTAATATTTACGAAACCGATGATATTGAAGAATTTGTTGACAACAACTCAAGTATTGGAAATCAACTTCATCCATACACAATTAGTTCAGAGACTAATCCTTCAAGAATAATATCAGCAAATCATGATGTGGTTAAGAACAAGGACATCACCTTAATAGTTGATTTAAGACAATTGAAACCAGACACCTGTTATGGAGTACCTCCAACTTATAACTTATGTTTAGATATACAAGGTGCAAATGGAAAGCAATTTGATTATTCATTAATTGAACTAAGTCCAGTATTTGATGGAGAAGCTTTTATTAATGCAGATATTCCAACAAGCAATCAAAATAATAAATGCTTTGAAAATATTGCATTTGCTAGTGGACAGGACTATGCTTATATCAATTTAAGCATACCGGTGGAGATTGGCACACATAGAACAAAGAACTTATCATTTGATCTAATCGCGAACCAATCTCAATGTAATCAAAATGCAAATCATACAGAACAAATTCGTGATTCTCATGATCCTAATTTTATTGAAGTGATGTGTGTTTCAAGAAAGTGTGGGTATAACATTGTAAAGTATCATGTTGAATGTGAGAATGAAGCAAGAACTCCAGTGAACAACTTATTAATGTCATTAACCTTGCCTTACAATTTTACAGACTTAAGTCCTACTGCAGCTGTGATTGGTGGAGTGAATGTTTTAGGCTTTTTATTACCACCTAATATCAATACAGCGAATAATTCTGTAGAGTTTAACTTTAATCATAACCTGAATGGAGGCAAGAGTGCATATGTTGAGTTTTGTGTGAGATATCTAAATATGCCCGAAGGATTAGAATCTGCAAATCTTCAACCAATTGTTCCTCGAACGGATTTTGATGGGACCGTTTATGCTATCGTGGAGTTTAGAGATATTGCAACTCCCAAAGAAATAAAAGAAGAAATAGAAGGTGGGGTAGTTTTTACAAGTTCTTTGACAAGAGATTTTACAGATGATTGCAATTGTTCATACGCATATCCGGATCCTTGTAAAACAATCTTGATTCCTGAAGTTGATATAGATCTTGATAAGCCTGTTACACCACCACCTAGCCCTCCAACTCCACCTCGTGTTATAAGTCCGGTCAAAAAGAATTAGAAATTTATCTGCTAATTAATTCATACCTCTCCAAGTACCACTCATCAGTATCTTGAGGTAAGGCATCGATCAAACTCTGTACTTGCTCATAATCATTCAGGTGATAGTGAGCAAGTATGTTGAGATAGTTGAGTCGATCTCTTTTGTTAGCCAGGCCTATTACTTTGGAAGTGTAGAAAAGTGTGCTATCTGGTTGTTGTTGCTGGGCAAAGAGCTCCGCCAGCCAATAATATTTTAGATTGGCTTCGGTATTGCTTTGATGAATTGTTGTGATCCCTTGCCTAAAGTCTGAACTCAGGGCTTGACTAATACCTTCGCTTAGGCTTTTATTTTCAGTGGATCGTTCTATTGGCCAAGTCGGTTCTGTGTAGAGACTTGCATATGTAGGTTTTTCTATGGTGATAGTTCTCAATTGATTAAAGACTAGTCCGACAATTGTTAGTAGAAGGAGACCACCTATGATCCACCAAAGTTTAGAATTTTCTCTTTGATCTGAATCATTGATATTTGATTCTTGCTCAAGAAGACTTCTGAGTTCCAGTTCTAACAAATCTGCACTTGCAGCTTTAGCTTGTAGTTGAATATTCACTTCTTCTGCAAGACTTGGATTAACCTCCATTGCTTGTTCAAATGCAAGTTTGGTTTGACCTTCCAACCGGTCAAAAATATAGTCTTCGATCTGTTCAGTGTAGTCTTGCATCTCAGACAATTTTAGTATTTAAGTGAATTTCTCAATGACTCATTATTTTTTATCACACTCTTGAGTTTTTGTAAGCATTGGTGTTTTTTCTTTCGTACCATTCCTTCTGATGCATAGTTTAAAGATTCTGCTATCATTTTCATCGAATGTCCATAAGACCAATACATAAGCACTTGCCTACATCTCAGGCCGATCGATGATAATAGTGATTTTACTAGTTCGGTTCTTTCGTTTGACATCAGCTGAGCAAGTGTATCCTCACTTGATTTGATAGTATAGACTTCTTCTAGACCTTCGACTGATTTATTTGAATCTATTTTGAGTTTGTTAGCCCAGAGTATTCTGGCAACACCAAAAAGATATCCTTCTACTCCCGATGTCAAAGTAAGTGATTGATGCGCAAATACTTTTTTGACGAATATGATAATCGAATCATTGAAGATGGTAAGTCCATCATGCTCTGTACCATTGTTTCTCCTGATATAAGTTAAGATGTCACTCTTCAGTTTTTTATCGCTTGCAATAAGGATAACAGCCTTCTCTCTTTCTATAGGGCTAGATCTGATAAGTGATATGATTTGCTGAGAGTCTAGCACTGATTGTTTTTAATCATATGGTTATATCTAATCATACTGTTACCACAAATTATAAAAAAAATGGCGAAAGGGGGTAACGAATGATTATACGGATGCCATATGTAGTTAAACAGTATAATACTATGAAACATATACTTCCGTGTGGAGACCATTATCAGCTAATCGATAGCCAGACCATTAGCTATGTACAAGCTTGTCAAAACTATACAAAGATTTACCTATTAGATGAAACGATGATCTTCTGTAGTCTGAGTATGGTCAAATTGCTTAACTGTCTTGGAAGTCAGTTTCAACAGATTCACAAATCATATTTGATTAATCTGCACACAGTAGTAAGGTGCTACAAAGCTGGGGCTGTATTGCTTAACAATGGAGTCAAGGTCCCAATCTCTAGACGGCGACAAAAAGAACTTCTAAGTAAGTGGGAAGAAACAATTCGAATGCTTGAAAGTATTGAAAATAATACCACTCATCAAAATAAGAAACCGTTCGTCAATTCACAGATATAAGCATGTGACTTCAATATAAATTAGAATAATCAAAACATCTAAAATGAAAAAACTAACCATAGCATTAGTGTTGACCTGTTTTGTTAGTATAGCATTTACCCAGAGTGATATAGCTAATAATTCTATTTCAAATACATCACTTCCGAAAATATCTTTGTCGTTAAATGCAGGTTATGATGTGCCATTGTATAGAAATAGTTATACATATCAGTCAGTAACACCAAGCTACAAAGCAGGATTTTCAGCCAACTATTTCTTTAAAAATTTAGGTATAGGCTTAGACTATGATTATATCAATAATGGTTCTGCATCTACTCTTAATGATGTAATCTATTATGATTCATTATTAGTGAATGGTGTCTCAAAAACGGATCAGAATCAAGATGTAATTAGGCATTTTATCGGAATCGGACCATCTTATCGATTAGGACTTGGTCGGCTTTCTGTACTTGCTTATGGTAGAGGTGGTTATTCACTCCTGAGTGGAGGAGAAGTAGTAACATCTTCTAGCCAACCAGGAGTACCAACGGCTACTGATTATCATGTAGTATTCGCTGGTATTGATAGTAGAAGTTTGGCGGCTAAAGGTGGATTGACCCTTGGTTTTAATCTTTCTCCAAAGTTGTCACTCGATATAGGTGCTTACTATATGCGCCACTTCTCTACTCATCTAGATTCTGAATTTGATTTTTTGAGCAATAGTGATATTGGCATCTATTATGGACATAGTGACTTTATTGATGTCAGTGGAGAATCAGCATTGTCTGGAGAATCAGCCCATATTGTTTCTATTGTAGAAGACGAGCCTTCTCCTTGCAATGATTACGCTTCTGTAGGTGTGACACTTGGGTTAACTTACCATCTAGGTTTTTCAAGTAATAAGCCGAAAGACGAAGTTGTTGAACCTGTAGAGATCTGTGAAGACTGCAACTGTCCTAATGATGGACACAAGGTACTAATCACAGTAAGAGATGAGCTTTCGCAAAAAATCATTCCAGGAGCTGATATACTTGTTAAGAATTCTAATGGTGGCATCGTAGCTACAGGAACAACGAATTCTTATGGAGTAGTAGATCTAGGTGAACTACCTCATGATACTTATGAGGTGGAGGGCAATGTTTATGGAGTTAAGACAACTGTTGCAACTATTGATAATCTAGAATTCACCCCTGGTGTCATCCTTCGTAAAGAGTTGCTGTATACTGACCTCAGGTTTATTCTTAAAGGCAAAGTAGTAAACAGGAATACTAGAGCTTTAGAACCTGGTGTCTTGGTCAATCTTACTAAGAATTCCAATCGGGCAGTAGAGCAAACTACATCAGATAGTAGAGGTGGCTTTGCCTTTAGGCTAGAAAAAAGTACATCATATTCCTTGGTAGGTGTCAAGCAAAATAGATTATCAGATGTAGCAAGAGTTTCTACAGTTGGCCTCAATAGAAGTACCACATTGTTTGTCGATCTAGAATTAGGGATTGAGAATTTTGATTGTGGGCAAGGCTTTGTGCTTGATATTAAGTATGAATTTGATAGTGCTGAACTCTTACCAGAATCTCGAATTGATTTAGATCGATTAGTAAGATATCTACAAGGAGACCACAGGGCCAAGGTAGAACTCTCCTCGCATACAGATAGTCGTGGTCCAGATGAATACAATCAAGATCTCTCTCAGCGAAGAGCCCAATCTGCTGTAGACTATATCAAGTCAAGAGGAATAGCAAATAATAAAATAATAGCTCGCGGATATGGAGAAACTCAATTGAAAAATCGATGTGCAGACGGTGTGTCCTGCAGTGAAGCAGAGCACCGAGTTAATAGAAGGACAGAGGCAAAACTTCTTTGTAATTAATAAATCAAAATAGTCAGATATGAAAAACCTAATAGTCTTGTGGGTGGTAGTGATTAGTATAATTGCATCGTGTACACCATGTGGCACTAGTGAGCTGTCTCAGTGTGGTGGAGGACAAGCAGAAGCCTTAGTGGATCTTGTAATACTCATAGATGCAAGTGGTAGCATGAGTGGTCCAGCTAGCTCAATTAGCTCCTCAGCCACTAGTGCAATCGAAGAGGCGCAGAAAATGTGCAATACTAATTTGCGAGTTACTTATTTATCATTAGAATCTGCACTTCCATCAACGGTATTCACGACTAGCTCTAGGGATTATCTTTTAGATATTGACCCAAGCATCAGTCTAGCCGCAGATCGTCCTCCTCAAGGATATGGACCAGAACAGGGTGCTAATGGCATAGAAGATATTGCTAATTATTTTGATTGGAGAGATAAAGCTTGTAGAGCTATATTTTATATCAGTGATGAAGAGCTTGATGGATGTTGTAATGGATTTTCTAATGGAGGTCAGTCTACAAGATATGACGGCACCAACGCTAATGAACTTGATAAAGAAGCGAATGAAGTAGATCTAGCAATTGCAGCTGCACAGAATCAAGTGGTAACTGTGTTTTCACATCTGGTTGATGTAAATGGCTTGCATCCTGATATAAAGGCATTATATCAAACATTGTCAGAAGAAACCAATGGAATACATACTCTATCTCCTACAGCTACACCAGAATTGTACTTGTCAATTTTGCCTGAGGCAATCTGCAACTCATGCAATGCCTGCGTACTCAATGATTTAATTCAATAATGTTATAAATAATTAATGATGAAATATCTAAAAACGTATTTATTAATCCTTCTTGCTGGTGTTATAATAGTGGCCTGCCAAGACGATGACCCAATCACTTCTTGTTCAGATGGGATTCAAAATGGTACCGAGTTAGGTGTGGATTGTGGAGGAGATTGTGGAGCATGTGCCTCTTGTAGTGATGGGATCCAGAATGGAGACGAAACAGGTGTAGATTGTGGTGGGTTATTTTGTCCATCCTGTTTAATATCAGGATGTACTAACCCAAATGCACATAACTATAATCCCCTTGCAGAAATAGATGATGGGTCTTGTGAGACCTGTTTTGATGGGATCCAGAATGGAAACGAAACAGCTGTTGATTGTGGAGGGATGTGTAATGCATGCCCAACGTGTACAGATGGCATACAGAATGGAAATGAAACTGGAATTGATTGTGGAGGCGACTGTGGTTACTGCATTGGAGACATTGGCCCTGGGAATGGAATTATCTTTTTCGACAAAGGATCTGTATCAAATGGTTGGAGGTATCTAGAAGCAGCTCCTTCAGATCAAGCTGTTGCAGTGAAATGGGGTACTCCATTAAATAATTTTGTTGGAAGTACCTCAGTAACTGTTGGTTCAGGTTTTGAAAATTCCTGGATTGTATTTGATCATGGAATTTTTGTTGGATCAGGATTAAGTATCGCTTTGGGATTAGAATTTGGCGGTAAATCCGATTGGTTTTTGCCAAGTAGGGATGAGCTTAGAGAGTTATGGATGCAGAGAAATATTGTAGGTCAATTTTCTAATACCAGCAGCTATTGGTCTTCAAGTGAATACAATACTACTAGGGCTTGGACTCTAGATTTTCAACAGCAAAGCAGAATTGCTATAGATAAACAGAATACAGCTAGAGTAAGAGCAATTCGTAGATTTTGATGAAGACATGGATATTTATTAACAAACTATAAAATACAGTTATGCATAATTTTCATTATTACATATTAATTCTAGGCATAGGAATTACTATTGTTGCTTGTCAAAAAGATGACCCAATCTCTAGTTGCTCAGATGGCATTCAGAATGGTACTGAGTTAGGTGTGGATTGTGGAGGAGATTGTGCAGCATGTGCTGAGAGTGGATGTACAAATCAAGATGCTCATAACTATAATAGCAATGCTAGTACTGATGATGGATCCTGTGAGACTTGCTCTGATGGCATTCAAAATGGTGATGAAGAGGAAGTTGATTGTGGAGGAGATTTGTGTAATCCTTGTCAATCCGAAATCCAAAAATTTCAAGGTCTTTGGAGACAATTGACCCATACAGAGGGAGGAGTTGACCAACGTGCCTTATTCGATGTTGATGATGTATTCTATCATTTTATAGAAGGCTCCACAAAGTATGAACAGTTGAATGTGCAGAAAAATGAAGAAATCAAAAATTTTTTCGTAGGTAGTTACGATGTAGATGTCAGCATCGACCAAGTATCTAGAACCATCAACTCCACAACATACAGTTTTCGCTACACCTTACTAGGCAACAATCAATTAAGATTAGAAGGATCAATTGGAGGGCACGCTGATATTCAAACTTTTGAAAAAATCGATACTGATTTATGTCTTGGAATCATCTGTGGGTTAGAGGAGTGCTTGTTTGGGTATTGCCTTTAATACAATACCAACACTTTTATTAAAGACTACTTAGAAGCACTACAAACTCTTCGAAAAGTATAAATTTTTTTAACCAATAACTATAAATATAATGAAAACAACAATTCTAAAAACAGTTATGATTTTATGTGTCATAGCTTTCATGACTTCATGCGAGGATGAACCGCAAATCAAAACTTGTACTTGTGTCGAAACTTGGACTTCATCTGGCAATTCAGAGAGTTACTCAATTGAGATTCCATCTAATGAATCTTGTGCTTCTAGAAACGAAACAAATTTTGTCACTGTAACTGTGTGCACAGAAAATTAATCTTAAAAATTTATTAATCAAAAAATATGAAAAACATCAAATTCTTATTACCAATTGTATTGTCATTTATTGCAATCATAATCTGTTCCTGCGGTGGATCTCGAAATGCCGTTGAAGATTTTGATGATGTGACAGCATCACATCAACGAATCGCTGTATTGCCATTCCAAACGACAATTAATCTACGACCAAAGCAAAAAGAACAAGTCACTGATCAGCAAGTCTATGATATGGAAATTGCTCAAGGTAAAGAAGTTCAGGCCGCAGTGGAATCCTATCTCATTCGCCAAAAACTTAGAGTAAAAGTGCAAAGTCAAGGAGTAACTAACTCAAAGCTTAAGGATAATCGAATTGACATTAAGAACATGCTCGATCAAGACCCAACTAAAATCTGCCAGTTACTTGGAGTTGATGCAATCGTATCTGGGCAAATTCAGACAGAGCAACCAATGTCAAATGAACTTGCTATGGGATTGAATGTAGCGAAGGCAGCTGCTAGTGCATTAAGTTCTACACTTGGTGGTGTGGCACGTGGTGTGGATACAACAACTAATAAAGGTAATTGTAGCCTAAGTATTATGGAAGGTCAGCATGGAGATCGTCTTTGGAGTTATCAGGAAGAATTAAGCTTGGGTGCTGGATCAGATGTACAGGATATCATCAATACAATGATGAAAAGAGGGGCACGTAACTTTCCTTATTAGGTATGTCTACAACGTGATTGTCTAGTTGTATTCTCAAGTTATTTTGATGGGTACACCCACTTTGATTTTTAAGGTGTTAAAGCCTATGTTCATCTTGCTGTATGTATGAAGTTGTCTATTGTTATTGTATGCAATTCATATAGTTTAAGATTCTTTGTAATTTTTTAATTAACTATAAATACACATAAACTATGAAAAAATTTATTTTATTATTTCTATTAGCTGGGCTATTCAATTTAAACCTCCAAGCCTCATTTCCAGTAAACACTCAGAATGTTGAGGAAGCAAACGCCAAAATTGAGAGTTTGGTTGATTTGGAAAAGCCAAGTAATCTTAAACCTGTAAACATTACAATGAGTCCTGAGGATGCATTGAGTCCTGCAGTTACTAAGGAAGGCACTAAGGGATTAATTATATCTCTTGTTTTATGGTTTTTCTTAGGATTTCTTGCTGGTCATCGTTGGTACAAGTCAAAGCCTATCGGTTGGAACATATTATTTATTCTTTCCTTGGGTGGATTTGGAATATGGTGGCTAATCGATGGCATCGCAATTTTGACAAATAATTTTTAAATCATAATGGAAAAGCTCTTTAAGGGAATTGAAACTTTATTGAGCTTTTCTATTTTATAAATCGTATCACATAATGAGACAATTCAGTATTTGGTTATTTATTTTCTTTGTTCATATGAATGGCTTGATTGGTTCAGATAGCATAGAGTTTATTGGAACAATTCAACTCATGGATAATTCATTAATTAGTTATAGAGTATCATTTACAGAAGATGATAAGGGAGTTATAAGCGGATATTCTATCTCAGATTTTGGTGGTGAACATGAAACAAAGTCTACTATAAAAGGAGTGTTGAATAGGGAGAAACAAGTTATTTCTTTTAGTGAAACTAGCAATATTATGACTAAGTCTTCTTCTCATTATGAAGATTTTTGCTATGTGCATTTATACAATGCTAAGATTAAATTTAAGAATAATAAGAATTACATTCAGGGTCATTTTTATAGCAGATATATCGATGGCTCATTGTGTGTTGAGGGTGATATATTTTTAATGGGACAGGAGCTATTTTTCGAGAAGACAGATAAAACTTTAAATAAGTCTACTAAATTATCAGAATCCAGGGAAATTAATCAGTTAAAAAATGTTATCGAAAAAGAAAGAAGTAGTTTAAGATATACTGTCCTTGACGAGACTAGTAAGATGAAAATAGACGTTGTGGAGGGAGAACGTTTATTTCTTAAGATATATGACGATGAATATGTTGATGGTGATCAGATTTCTATTCTGATAAATGGTGAACCACTTCTTGAAAATTTTAGTGTAACTGCTGTACCTAAGGTGGTACCTATTGATTTAAATATGGATAGCACTGTTGTCAGAATTGTGTCAAATGGTGTAGGGAAGTTTCCACCTAATTCTGCTAAAATTGATGTCAAAACACCACTTGAATTAATTCCAGCTAAACTTATGCTCAATAAGGGGAGCGAAGCCGAGATAGTCTTTGTTAAACAACTTTAAGCAAGTAAATACAATCAACATTTATGACAATACTCCGTCTAGCTATAATAGCAGACATTCATTAAAGGTAAAAGCGATAAAAATCTAGTCTCAACATAATATTATTTAAGTAAATCGAGGTATGCGGTAATGAGTCGCATCCTTCGATTTTATTTTAAGCAAGATTCTCG
>CALISO010000127.1 GCA_938041445.1 uncultured Saprospiraceae bacterium | reverse complement strand
TAGCTTTCAATTTCTACCTTTAGTGTAGTGAATCACAAGCAATCCAACACCCATATGGTCAAGATTAACGTTGTGATTAGCTTTCAATTTCTACCTTTAGTGTAGTGAATCACAAGCTTTCGGTAGTGGGTCGCATCTCCCAACCTGTTGTGATTAGCTTTCAATTTCTACCTTTAGTGTAGTGAATCACAAGGAGGAATATACAAAGAGAATAACGATTGAGGTTGTGATTAGCTTTCAATTTCTACCTTTAGTGTAGTGAATCACAAGGACCGAAGGTCGGGATATTCCGTCACAACGGTTGTGATTAGCTTTCAATTTCTACCTTTAGTGTAGTGAATCACAAGAAAAGAATTAACCAATCTACCAAGTGCAGAGTTGTGATTAGCTTTCAATTTCTACCTTTAGTGTAGTGAATCACAAGGTGGGCTAAGAAGGAATGAAAGGATATCGGGTTGTGATTAGCTTTCAATTTCTACCTTTAGTGTAGTGAATCACAAGGTCTTCTCCGTAAGTCCTTGTGATTCAATTTTTTACGGACCACTCTAGAATGGTGTATTTTAGAACATTTCTAATTGATTGACCGGAGAAGGTGCAGTTTTCTTTTTTGTACTGTGGAATACATCCATCATCCCAAATTGCTTATCTGTAACAGTAAGGATACTGACCTTACCTAGGGCTGGAAGAGCTTGCTTAACCCTTCGAACATGCACTGCTGCATTCTCTCTGCTACGGCAGTGTCTGATGTAGATTGAGTACTGAAACATTGAAAAGCCGTCCTTAATTAGATAGTTTCTAAACCCATTAGCTGCTTTCACATCTTCTGGACGATGTGTGGGTAGGTCAAAAAGTACATAGATCCACATAATGCGATATTGATTAAGTCTAATTTTTGATCCCATAGTAGAATAGGTGTTGCAATGCACCTACTTTTCCCTTAATATGACAGGATAGACAATTTTCTTTTTCTTTCCATCATAGCAGTCAAAGAGTGTGGCAGTCGTTTGGCTGACACCCACTAGGAGTGGCCTAACATGATTACCCCACTTTCCATCTTGCTGAATGATTGAAAGTAAGCGCTGTTTCGTAGAAGTGTCCAAAAATGATTCCACATTTTTAATTGTATAAAGATGATGGACTACGAGATCAACAAATGGTCTGAATGGTTCCATAATATCGTCTGCAAGGCAATGGGGGTTGTACTTATTGCGGTGATGGATACCAAACGATGTGTGCAGTCCTGATGACAGCAATGCCCTTGCCACCATTGCTCTGATAATCGCATAGCCATAATTGAGTAAGGCATTAGGTCCTTCTTCATCACGAGATCTTGTAAAATCATCGAAGAGATGCGACCAATAGTAGGCAGCAGCCTGCCCTTCTATGTTGTCCGGATCTCCGCTTTGGATTCTTTTTATGAGGACTTGAATTCTTTTAGATGGAAGATTTAAGTGGTCTAACACAATCGCTTGGTTTCTCAACTTGGCTCGAATAGTTTGAGCCCATAGATTTTTTTTAAGTGGTTGTGACGCTGATTGTTGGATGCGATAGCGTTTACTTTGTTCACTATGGCCTATCATAGGTAGCATCAAACTATGAGGCATATGTGTTTCGTCACAACTTATAATTACAGCACTATTTGCTTGGAGGGCTACTAGCAATTGATGGGTTAGTGTGATTTGAGGATGATCCAGTATTACGATACCAATATCTTCAATTGGCCTTTCTATTTTTTTTATCAGTTCGCCTTCATGCTTTAATGAGACAATAAGTTGCTGATTCTTTTTTGATAGATATGCTTGATTGCCAAAATAGAGTGTTTGCTTAATCATTTTACTAAAGCTGTTACGTTTCCAATTCTGTCGACTTTTAGTTTTATGCAAACATCTTTTATAGAATTAAGCTCGTTATCTTTTTCGAATTTATTTAGAACTCCAAACTCTTTTTTATTCAATATTGATGTAGCTGACTGATTGGGGATAAAGAAGGCTCTATTGCCAGTAAAACTAACAGCTTTGTATATTCGATTAGGATTAATTGAGTCAATAATTATGCTGTTGTTATTTTCGTCACTATTTGGTACGTAGACAAGGTCATTGGGAGATAGTGAAAATAAGAAGTCTCCCATTTCAGCTTTGATTGGCACTTCGGTACGTTGGTCCTTAGGTAGCTTTGCGACTTGTTTTTGGTGTTCTACGACTTCGAAGAGTGGTATTGATTCGTATACTCGCTTTTGCTTTGTTTCATTCCAATAGATTGCAAAGAAAAGGTTAGTTCCCTTTGCTGCTTCAACATACTTTGATGAATTGTTCCCACTACTACCTAGTGCAAATTTCTTACCTATCTCATAGAATGTTGCTTTGTAAATTGGATGGTGAGGTTTGTTGTCATTCAGAGTGTGAATGGTTTTGTTCATATGGTCGATACCATCTTGAGAGAATGCAGATTCATAATCTATCTTCCCCTCTGATAGGGTATAGCGTTCTGCATGCTTTGATAAAATATGTCGTATTCTTTGGTTAGCAATACCATCAATATCTTTTTGCTTTGAAATAGATGAGATTGATTTCCGGACTCCAGACACTATTTTTCCTTTTGGAGCATCGATATAATCAAGCTTACCTGCTACTGTCTCTTTGTGTAGTTGTTTTCTGATGCTCCACGTATCGCCTTTAGTCTGCTTGACCTTTCGTTTCTCATATGTGCCATCAGTTTTTTTGATCCATTGCCATGTGGTATTATTTGTTTTATTGATCACTCTACGATTTTGCTTGAAGCTGATGACAATCTGTTCAAGTGAGGATTTGGCATCCGCTGGAAATGACTTCCAAGGAAGTTGGAAGTGCTTAGTAAAGTCGCCTTTTTTATTCTTCTGAAGGAGTTTTGATCTCAGACTATAGTTGTCATTTTTGCTATTTAGAGAATTGAGGTAGTTGATATGATCCCTTGTCGTACAAGCTAGTGTGATGGCATCTAATGCATGGTGACGGTGGTCTATTCTCTTTTTGCTAAATCCTTGTCTGATCGTACTAGGCACTTGGATTCTGAAGGCATTTATTGATTGATCGAAGTAGCCAAAGTCTTCAGAGTTGGTCAATTCGTTCATCCTCTTGAATCTTGGAGTGATGATTTCGTTCCATTTGTCATTCAGACCCCAATCGTGTTTGAGTTGTGATGTGATAGCACCTGGGATAGAGATGAGGTTTTTGGCTGTGACTTCTTGCTCGCCTTCTTCTCTGACGATATTGGAGAGAAGTCCTTTGACGAATTTGGCGATGTACCTGCTGTCATTCATTTGACGTTCTATGAATCCCTCGGGGATATCCTCACTAAGTAGATTGTTGAGTTTTGTTCGGTTGGACTTGAAGTAGGATTGACAGTGATCAGTATATTGTTCTGCGGTCATCAGCTTATGACCATCAACGATATCACCATCTTTCTTTGCCATATATTCATATGCTGTCATTCTTCCTTTGTCTTTGTTGATGTCGGACTCACAGATGATTTTGTTGCTGAGTGAGTCATCGAAGTACCTTGACCTTGGGATGACATGCTCTATTTCATAGTCAGTTGTAAATAGCTTACTGAGTGGGATCATTTGTCCAGTATATGGAGACTGATAGCCTTGCTCCAACCATAATTTATATTTGTGAACTTGCTCTTTAGTAGGCGATGGAGATTTACGAATTTTTTCTATTTCATCTTCTCCAACTGAAGTGTAACTTACTTGTGGGTTTTGTCTGACACCTTCCTCATATAGTTTGAGGATTTCTTGATGACTAGGCGAGTATGATCTTACGTTCGTAGCTGTACTACTTTCTTGTAGGTTTTCTAGAATTTTTCTGATAAGTTCATTGGATCGTTGATTTCCTCTCATATTAGCAGACATCCTCTTTCTTTTCTCACTAGAATTTTTCATCTCTCTTCCTAGTTCGAGATGGATGGCATTGAAGTATCCTTTCTCGCCTTTTCCATAGTACGTCCACAAGTCTCTAACGACTCTAAGAGTTTCTGTAACGACTTGTTCGACTATAGGATTCCTTAGGCTATGTTGTCTAAATTCTTTGAGATAGTTATCCAAGTCAGTAGGACTTGACCATCGCTGTAAGCTACTTGATTCAGAGTGTCGACCATAGACGATATAACTTGATAGCCAAAGTGGTAACCCATTGCAATCTTTAATGTCTTCTATAAAGTTTCCTTTTTCTCTGACTCTATCACTAATTTTATCGTCTACGACTTCTCCAGTAATAATGTGCTCGATTCGTTGTTTAGTATGCGTATCTATTGCTTCTTCCGACCAATACTTTCCCATTCTCATAAGTGGTAGGAGTTTCTTGATGGCTTTTAGTGATAGAGTACTGTAGCTACTCTCATATGGTGGCATCGTCTTGAATGCTTCGACAAATGATTCTTGGTTGAGGTTATTCTTAATCGCATAGTTTTTCAACGCAACTGAGAATTCTGCTTGATCGGTAACTGAGTAGATGATGTGCCAAAGAGCCAATTCTCGATTGAAGTTCAGGTAGTCAGTCGGTAACCCTTCTACTTTCTTGAGTTTGGTCTGGAGGTCTGCTCGTGTTGAGTTGCAGGGATACTTTGATTCGCTATCATAGTTCCATCGATAGGTCTCTATGTCTGATTTTTGTATTAACTTTCTCTTGACGAGATATTTTAAAAATTGAGATTCTGTTACATCTTTTTTTTCATTGAGAAATTCATACAGTGCTACTCTCTCATCGACTGTATTGAGACTTAACAGCTCCGCATTCTCTTGATCTGTGAATTCTAGGTCACTATTAATGACTTTAATATTCGCTACGAATTGCCAGAGTCTGAATTCTTGAAAAAGCGGATGAGATTTTGTTGTCCCTTTTAATGAAACTTCTTTGTGTTCTGTCTGATTGGTCTCAGGGTTGAGATATGCATACCTTCTTATTTCATACTTGCAGTTAGACCTTGTTGATTGCTTAGTCTTCAGCGGTCTTTGATAGAAAATGATGTCTTCGATGAGCAAATAGATGAGGTCATTTTTTGCGATATGGTGCCGATGAGCCTCGTTTTTGGAATAGAGATGCTCTATGCACTTTTTATAGAGTTGTTTGTCATTAAACTCTGAATGGTATTGAGCTTGGTGGTGTAGAATCTCAGTCAGTTCTTTTCGGTAGTACTTTCGTTCAATGGTCTTGACGAGCTTTCCTCTTATTTTTTGCTTTGGATTTGCCTTGAGGGACTTATAGATATATGACCCAACAGTCATTCCGGTTTTGTCGATATCTTGTTCAGTTTTTGCTTTTATTGCAGCCCAGTCTGCGGTAGAGTCGACAGTCTTGTAAGACCTTTTAATGTTACCATCCCTAAGAGTTGTTGTCGTGACAATATACTCCTTCGTCTTACCTTCCCATTCTGCTGGGTTATCAATTGTTTTACTGTATTTCCACCCATTTTCAAAGATTACTTGGTATTGTTTCTTACCCTTGATTTCCTTTTCTGTGTCTGTTACAGATTTTATTTTTAGTACTACGTATTCCTTATTTTTGTCTTCATCTAGATCATCACCTCTGAGTTGATAGTACCCTCTTTTTTGATTGAAGTTGAGTAGAATCCAACAGAGTTCTTCTTTTGATATTTTTCGTGAAACTGCCTTATGTCTTAGATAATAGATCGTCCAGTCGTGTGGAATTTTAGCTCCTTTTGTATTAAAGTCTTTTATCATCTCTTGATACGAATCCATAAAGATGAACTCTGATTTAGTTTTGTCAAGAGTCTCAGAGTGACTTAATTTGACTTCCATACCTTTTTTAAATTGACCAAGTCTCCGTTCAAAGTCTAATGCCTCACCATAGTGGTGTGGTAAGAAGCCAATGAGATTTAGGATTCTATGGAGCCTTTCTCTTCGCAGAATTGTACGTTGATATCTTCTTCTTGCTGATCGATATCCCGTCCTTACAGCTGTTTGAGAATTTGTAACTCCGTTACTGAAGTTATCCATTACATCTTGAGTCATTGGAATAATCCTACTTCCAGATCCTATGATTTTTCCTTCTTTATCTTCAAATGAATGCTCAATAATTGACCACCCAATACTATTCGTTCCTAAATCAAGGCCTAAAGTTCGTTTTGTTTTTCCCATTAGTTATATCTATCTTTATGCTATTGAAAGCTAATCACAATAAGGATTATTCCGTTGTGAAAACATCTAAAGCGGTCACTCTGTGATCGCTTTTTTCGTTTACGAAAATTCTTTTCACTTTCTAATGTAGAGAATTATATTTTGGGATTGTTGGCGTAGTGGTTGTTTTAACTCAGTAACCACTAGATAAATGGTAGAATTAAACACAGAATCCGGCTTATCCCATGCGTATTTTTTCTACTTGACTCTACATTCAATTTCGTTATCGAGAATTCTAAATTGTGTGTAAAATTTCTTAATTATATCAAACGGGATAGCAATCCCTTGGGAGTCAACGAAGATGATGCGACTTTCTTCAATTCGCCATGTCATGCAATCATTAGGATCCGCAGATAGACAATTTCTGTCAATCCCTCCGCACTTCCTCCATTTAATATTACTTGCTTTAACTTCTTCGGTTTTTACTTGTCCATTACTCAGACTTATGGTTCTATATTGCCGTGGAGACTTGTATGGAAGTCTTACCATACTGCCGATTAATTCCTTGTTAGTGGCGTGATCAGATGAGAGTTTGATATCATTTGGCGTAATACTTTGCCAAGCAGTAAGTATGCTCTTTAGATTATTTTTTTCTGATTCGTTTTGAATTTTTAGTGAGTCCGATTCAATCTGATGGATTCTATTAGGTTCTGAATGATCAAGTATTTCTACTTGCTCGATAGCTGAAATAATTCTTTGTTGATGTTTTTGGATTACCTCTTGGTTATAGGATATGACATTGTCTGGTCCTACAAAGATTTGCTGCAATACTTCCGAGTAATGGACTTGAGGTGATATTGTTTGATTGCTCAGCACCATTAGGAAAATTAGAAAAGAAAATGGAGATTTCATAGTCAGTATGTTGTGTGACAAATAGTGATCTCATTGGAATACAATTTTTAAGACGAAGAATCGCTTGAAGAGTAACATCTTACAATGTAGTTTTACACCCTTAATCTTGCTATAACATATGTCTCAAGAATTACTCAGTCTACTCAATCAACGACTTAATCATTCCCCTAGAGTGATTAAGAATGTTGTCACACTTGCTAATGATGGGGCAAGCCTTCCATTTATCGCAAGATATCGTAAAGAGATGACTGATTCACTAGACGAAGTAGGGATTGCAGATATCTTAAATGAACACAAGAAAATCACAACATTAATCAAGCGAAAGGAGACCATCCTGGAGGCAATAGAGAGTCAAGGCAAACTCACAAGTGACCTAAAATCAAAGATTCAGAATTGTTTTGATGAGGTAGTCTTAGAAGATCTCTATCTACCATACAAGCAAAAAAGAAAAACCAAGGCGACAACGGCGAGAGATTTCGGATTGGAGCCTTTAGCAAAAGTCATTATGGCACAGAGGTCTTTTGATTTACCTGTCAAGGCTAGACAGTTTATGAACAACAATGTATCTACTCCAGCTGCTGCACTAGAAGGCGCAAGACATATCATAGCGGAGTGGATGAGTGAAAATGCGACTATCAGAGATATCACTCGGAAAGCTTATCAATATGCTTCCATAGAGTCCAAAGTCGTCAAGTCAAAGAAGGATGCTGCTGTTAAGTACACTGATTACTTTGACTACAGTCAGCCACTGAAAAAGTGTCCATCACATCGCTTACTTGCTATCAATCGTGCAGAAGAAGATGGACTACTCAGGGTCAAGTTGGTAATCGATCAAGAACGGTTGGAGGAGTCTATGAAGCGATATTATCGAGTAGGCAATCACGAATGTGGGGATCAGATCAATCTTGCAATCACTGATGCTTGTAAGCGCCTACTTTGTCCGTCTATTGATAATGAAGTTCGCAAAGCAGCAAAAGCAAAAGCAGATACAGAGGCAATTGGAGTCTTTAGTAAGAATGCTTATCAATTACTCTTGGCACCACCCGTAGGAGGAAAGGTGACGCTAGCATTGGACCCTGGATTCAGGACAGGGTGCAAGGTGGTCGTACTTTCAGAGACTGGAGCCTTACTTGACAATACCACCATCTATCCACATCCACCACAGAATGCAGTGGTCGAATCAGAGAAGGTCATCTATGAGCTTGTAAGTAAATATAAAGTGCATGTCATCGCGATAGGAAATGGTACTGCGGGCAAAGAATCTTACCAATGGATTAATGGAATGAGGTTGGATGATGACGTCCAAATATATCTAGTCAATGAAGATGGCGCTTCTATCTATTCTGCTTCTGCAGTAGCAAGAGAAGAATTTCCAGATGCTGATGTGACAGTAAGAGGAGCGGTCTCCATTGGTCGTCGATTGATGGATCCTTTAGCTGAGTTAGTTAAGATAGATCCTAAGTCAATCGGTGTAGGACAATACCAACACGATGTCAATCAATCACAACTCAAGACTGAGCTTGATCTCACAGTGTCTCGAGCTGTGAATGCGGTAGGTATCAATCTCAATACGGCGAGTAAGCACCTGCTGACTTATGTTTCTGGTCTTGGTCCAGGGTTAGCCAATAACATTGTACTACACAGAGAAAATATTGGTCGATTTGACTCTCGTAAGCAATTATTGGATGTGTCCAAATTGGGGAAGAAAGCCTATGAGCAAGCTGCAGGATTTTTAAGAGTAAAGGAAGGTGATAATATTCTGGATGATACTGCAGTCCATCCAGAGCGATACAAATTGATCAATCAAATAGCCAAGAACGAAGGAAAGAATCTTGAGCAACTCATCGGAGACCAATCTATTCTCAGTAAGATAAAACTCACTCAATATGTCAATGAAGAAGTCGGAATGCCAACTCTCAAAGATATTGTCAAAGAATTGAGCAAACCAGGTCTCGACCCTAGAGGAGAAGCAGAAGTTGTCAAGTTTGATGATCGTATACAATCCATCAACGATCTATATGATGGAATGAAGCTGAAAGGTACGGTGACTAACTTGACGAAGTTTGGAGCCTTCGTCGATATTGGAATTAAAGAAGCAGGTCTCCTGCATATCTCTCAGATTGTCGATAGGTTTATTTCTGATCCTGCAGAAGTGTTGAGTATCAATCAAGTTGTAGATGTCACAGTGATAGGATTAGATGTTGATCGTAAGCGGATAAGTCTAAGTATGAAGGGTGAGTAAAGGTCTTAATTGTCTTCATTGATGTGAATAATTCAGAGTTTTATTTTGCTGGCAGATTACAATTTCTGATAAGGTAACCAAAGCAAATCAGAATTGGATACGTCTTTAGAATATCGCTTACTTATAAAACAAAGAACCATGAAAAAGATCATTTTCCTTTTCCTTATTATTAATATTCTATCAATTGCCTCATGCTGTAATGACGAACATAAGATTGTAGGTACGACAAGTTTCAACGCATTTAGCTTAGTTGAAGGAATTGATATCAATCCAGTCACAGATAACTTCGTCTTGACCGCTAATCTAGAAATAGAGATCGCATCAATTGATTTGTCAAATCCTTTTGTGAATGAATTATATGGCACTACATGTGATTTTGATATTACTAATCCAGTGATCGAAGAATCAATCACACTAGTCTGTGACAAAGATTTTACCGTAAATGGTGTAACAGTAGCTGCAGGTGATAATTTGATTGACCTAGGTTCTGTCTCGCTTGATGATACAGTAGAGTCTATCAGTGTAATATTTGTTGATGACTTTACAGATGCTGCAGACTTTCCGGACACAGATGACTACGAGTTCACTATAGCCTTTGATACGAATGATGGGCTGAGCCTTACGAACTCTATTAGTCTTGATATGCAGTTGTGATTATTGGTCAATATCCAAAGAAGATTATTCTCAATATTGGACTACTTATTCTTAATGGTACTTTCTCCATTGATATATAGCAGAAGGTAGAGACTCGATACTCACTACAATTCCCTAAAATAAGGTTCTGGATTGTCAATGATACTTTTCGTCAATCTAAAGTGTTCTGTATCACGATAGTCGATAGGCTCTATCTTTCCATCTGAAAAATGCAATACTTCACTATCTGGCAATGCCATCATAATCGGAGAATGCGTCGCAATGATAAATTGGCTACCTGTTTGTTCAACCTTCGACTTAATTAATGAGAGAAGGGAAAGTTGACGTTGTGGTGATAGAGCTGCCTCAGGTTCATCAATGAGATAAAGACCTTTACCAGTTATTCTTGATGTGAAGAACTTGAGAAATCCTTCTCCGTGTGACATTGCTTCTAGATCGGCAGAGTAGCGCTTGATGAGACTTTCTTTTTCTCCTTCAATCGCTCCGGCTGCAAGGTTGATATCTCCACCAGTCCAGTTTTCTTTAAGCTCGACTAACTCGTTATCTAGCAATTTTATTTCATTTTTGATATGCCTAGCAAATCCGATAAAATCTTCTGCACGAGTAAAGAAGCCACGTTGCGACTTTTCTTTATATCGGATACTCAGATAGCTTGCAAGCTCATTTGCAGCAGCAAGAGAAGGATCGTCTTCCAACCGCTTACTTCCCGCTAAAGGTACTTCTGCATATGCTGCTATTCCTTCTAGTAATGTCGACTTACCACTACCATTCTCTCCTACAAAAAACGTGACTTGCTTCGAGAACTCTACAACATCTAAATTCTGAATCAATGGCAGTGTCCATGGAAATTCTTCCTTCTTGTCTTCTGGAAAATTCCGAATGTAAAGTGATGTGATAATCATATAGAGACTTAGATTCGTTGAGATGCCAAAGTAATGGAAAAAGTATTAACTATATCGGAGTCTTTTTTTAGGGTTGCTATCACATTGGGACAAATACGATGTTATGGGTTTGAGAATATTATATGCATAAAACACACAACAAATTTCACGTAACTACGAACACCATATAATCTCCGCAGTAAACGACACACCTTGCTCGACTTCAAATCCAGCTTCTAAGAGTATACTAGACCAAGCGATAGCATGACAATACTGATCGAAATATTCTTAAAGTAACGCATATGTATAATTCATTAATCGTAACGAAGGATACTATTTATGAATGCAATGTGTATGTGATTACCCTTACGTGGATATGGTATAACTAGTTGATTATGTGTTCATTGAATTATAGACCATGGTTTGTTAAGTCCTGAAATGGGTAAAAAATCACCAGATCTTCTCCACACTTGGATTGGTTACCCACTGACTCCATCGCTTATTCCATGTATGAACTGCTTTGGTATTGTCACCATTTTTGTCAACGAGAGGTAGACCTTCATTAGCCCACTCAAAGATGCTGCCATAGAGATTGTAGACATTAGAATACCCTTTGGCTTGGACTTTTTCACCTAGTTTCTCACTACGATATCCTACACTGCAGTATAGCACGATTTTCCCATCCGAGGGGATGTCATCTAGCACAGACCAATCTGGCTTGTCGTAGCCTATGTATTTAGCACCAGGTATGTGGCTTACATCATATTCTTCTGACTCTCTTGCATCTAAGATGTATACATCATCGTCCATACTCTCTAGGTCCGTTACACTGACGACAGGCACAGAGAATGATAGTACACTACTGACTTTATCCTCAAATTTTGGATCGTTGCAATAGCTAATTGGTTGAGCTTGCATTGCTACAGTGAATAGTACCAATGCAGCTATCAATATTTTCTTAATGTAATTTGTTAGGTCCATATCCTACTTCATCTTTTATGATTCTACCATTATGGCAGAAAGGTTTAATAATGGTGTCTCTCCAGTCTGCTATATCTTTTGCATAAGCAGCAGGGTAGAGCATATGTATATTAGGCCCTGCGTCTAGTGTAAAGCATACAGGGATTTTACTTTCCTTTCTATATGTTCTGATTGCCTCTATTATCTTGATAGTATTTGGCTCGAGCAAGACAAATGATGGCTCACTGCAAAGCATCAAACCATGTAAGGTAAGCGCTTCATCCTCCACAATGGATATGAATTGATCAAGATCCGCAGTCTTCATTGCTGAAGTGATAGCGTAGAGTCTATTATTAGCTTGTGTATATCTTGCTTGTGCAAATACGCTTTTATCCATCAATCCATGTCCTGCAGTCGAGCTGACAGACTTTTCAGCTGCGGATACGATACAGATGTCATCATGATAATTGTGAAATATGGGATCTACAAATTCTCCATATGCAATCGCATGATCATCACTACTTCCTTCTAAATCACAAGCTCCCCATTGTCCTATTAATGGGATAACAGATCGTGCAGCACTTCCACTACCAAGTCTAGCTAGATTTGATGATAATTCGGTATCAATTTCTATGGTATCTTCTATTGTTCTCTTGATATCAACTAGGCACATTGCAATCGCTGACATCGCTGATGCAGAACTCGCTATTCCAGATGAATGAGGAAAACTGTTTTGAGATTCAATATTCAATTTAGCATTTCTTAACCACGGTAAGTGATCCTGTATGCTAGTAAGGTATTTTTCTATGCGATTAGAGAAAGCAGGATTCTGCTTACCTTCAAAGGTGAAGTCTACTTCCATTCCTTGCTGGGCAGAATCAATTCGATACGTTATGCTAGTCTCTGAAATGCATTCCTTTAGAGTTAAGGATATGCTCCCATTTCTAGGTAGCTGTCTTCCGTGTTTCCCCCAATATTTTACGAGGGCAATATTTGATGGGCTAGCCCATTTTACTGTTCCAGAGTACTGCATAGTTGATGGTCAGATTATAACTGTTGATCATCTAGTTCGATTCGATATGAGACATCGAAGTCATTAAGTACAGCATCAAGTATCTCATAGTCTCCTGGATTATATCCCTCCTTTAAGTCGTAAGAATATAGCTTTCCGAAGTTATGCCAATAATTTGCTGTAAACCCTCCTCTCAAGTTTTTGATCAAGTCAAACATAGGAGTCTCTAGTTCTTTTTCAATCATTTTCATCATGATCTTTCCTTGCAGCTTCGTCAATTTTCTTAACGGTGCTTCAAATTCAGTTTTGAGTTCATCTTGAAGCTTTTTGATGTGTTTTTTTCTCTTTCGCTTATTGAGCTCTTGGGTAGCGACTTCCATCTCCCTAAATATTCTAATAGCTTCTTTGGCGTAAGGATAGACAGCTGCAGCATATCGCTTGAACTTCATATACTTCTGATAATCTGCATCATCCTTGAATGTTCTGAGTGAAGTGATACTGATATCATCTAGGTTAGCCATAATTAGGGTATCCCCAGTCTCAGTAATCATTGCAGTCATCACTTGACCATTGACTCGAGTGTCAAACATCTCAAGCTCATCCTCACAATTTTCTTCTACTATGGTATCAGTTTCTGTCTGGCTGAAACCAATGATGCAGCTTGTGAAAATAAATAGCAATGTGAATAGTGGTGTCTTCATACATAACCAATAACGATCCATCATCTCGCAAAGTTACAGTAATCCATTATGTTTTAATCTTTTAACAACCATTTAACCCCAAGTCTAAAACTATGGTCAATCTGTGGATAGCCATATATCTGCATTTCTACCTCATTTGTGAGTAGGTTATTGATGTTTTGGTATCTGACAAATGCTTCAAATCTTGAAATGTTCACAGTGACATAAGTATCTACTCGTGGGTAAATGTCATAGCCGCTTCCTTCAGCAGCGTAGAAGGCTCTGGTCACCGGTTGATAGCCCAGGCGCAGGTCAGAGGATATTAATCTACCATAAACTCCACATTTGTATGAAAGGCTCTCATTAAATAGTTCACCTTGGACATAAATGTCATGCTGAGAATAAAAAGTCGGTAAGTGCCAGATATTATTGTCAAATGCTTGATAGGTTACATGATTGTCAAAGTTAAATATCCCAAACCTCAATCCTTGTGATGCGTGAATCTCTACAAGGTTTACACCTTCAGTATTTTGTGTAGGTATCGATCTTTCATTAAAGTAAACTTGGTTAGTCAAATTGGCAAATTTTACTTTGATCTTAGAATTTGTTTTATCTGATTGTAGTATTCCTTCAATCCCAGTTTGCCCTTGCGGATCAAAATTATTATCAAATTGTACAGCATCATTCACATATAAAGTACTATATCCAAATGCAAATGGATAGGTATGTCTATAGACCTTGGCATCTAGACTCACAAGGTCAGAAAGACTGAAGTCAAAAGCAATACTCGTGAGATTGTAGACATTTCCTCTTAAAGTAGAAGTTTCAATAGTACCTAAGAGGGATATGTTTTCTCTCCATTTGAGGCCACCATTTAGTCCGAGTAAAATCTGATCATATGATACTTCGTCTGCTTGATCATACCTTAGACTAAAACGGTGATAGCCAACTTCGCCATTAAAATTGATGAGATTGAATAAAGTCGTCTTTATATCTGCACTAGTCTCAAACTTGTTGAACCGATTGTAGTTTCTAATACCTCCGTCATCTACTGCAAAGTCTAAGTATGTAGGTTCAGTGCTTGCAATATTTACTCGACTATCTCCGAATTTACTTAAACCATACGTATAGGCCACATTGTGATGAAATGTGATAGAATTAGACGTATTGCTGAGTTTATAGTAATTATCTAAGTGAATCCCGTAATCATGAAATCGTGAAACTGCATCATTGACATAAGTATTCACTCCAGTCCTTAAGTTAATACTCAATGTATCTAATCCATCAGGTTCTATTACTCCACCATTTAGCTCTTCATCAGAGAATCTACCTAAGTATGAAATTATAGTCTGGAAGCGTTCTCTTTTACCTCGATAGCGATAGGCAGCGAGCATACTGCTTGCCATAACTGCAGTATTTTCATAGTAGGCTACCTGTCTATGCCTCTTGAATCCTACGGTGAGAGTTCCTTGTTTTCCAATATTTTGACTTATGTAACCTTGAGCAATGAAACTCTCTTGACCTTGAAATGGAGTAAATCCAACATAAGAAAATGGTCGATTAGTTTGTAATAATAGAAAGTCTTGCTTGTTGAAGAAATATGACTCGTATGGTGTCCCATAGCCAACTTTGCCCATTGTGCTTGTAGGCCTCACTACATTGAATTCATACATCGAACTGCCGATACCACCAATGGTCAAGTTAACATCTCCCCATTGCTCATTAGGATCATAGAACGTGAGTGACTTGATTGTAGGATTATCATATGGACTTAGGGTAAATGGATCATCGAACGTCAGTATATCATAGATAGTAGTATCCGGTTCAAGATTTGCAATTGAATCTAAGTCAGCAGTATTGATGCTGTCACGTTCGGCACTTGGGTTGAATCCACTTATACCATCATTACCATTCTTAGGTTTAACTTGACTATACGAGAGATTGACAATACCACTCAGCACTATGATACTGAGCAGTCTATAAGCTATCGTACTATGAGTTTTTGTGTAGAGCAAATGTTACCTGATTTGAGAGCAACCATGTAAAAACCTTGGTCAAGAAACAACGAAGATACATTGTCTGACATTTTATCCTTCATTACAAGACTACCATCTGCTGTATAAATGTACACTTCTACATCTGTTGCAAATTCCATTTCTGAAGCTTGTATTGTGAAATGCCCACTACTTGGGTTAGGAGATATGGTAAAACCTTCAAAGGCAACCTCTTCCTCAGTGCTTGTCAGTGACTTAGGCATCTCAAGTACAAATAGTCCTTCTTGCATATCTGAAACTAGAATTCTCCCTGATGGTAAAAATGGATACACTCCCCATGCCCCTTCAAATCTGTCTTTTATTTCTGCTGAACTTGTAGGATAGTATGCAACATTTACTGGATGGTCCGGATCCTCAAGATCCCATACTTGAAGACCATCGTAGTAGTAAGAGCCATATAGGTATCCATCATGAACAATTAAGTTGTGTGGTATACTGAATGGAGAATCATTTTCTGCATCTATGTAGTCTGTAACAAAGATATCCGGGAGATTTTGTACATCTAGTGCCTTGATATCTCTACCATGATTCTCATCTGCTAGATAGTAGTGACTCCCATCTTCTGTCAGATATCCACTGTGATTATAACCAGAGTCAGCATAATCTTCGGGAAATAAAGATGCAACAACAACTGGATTCTCTACATCAGTGAAGTCCATAATTGCCATCCCTTGAAATCCTGCATTGAGATAAGCAATATTGTCATCAACATAAGCATCATGGATCGTACCCACAGTGCCAAAGCCTTCTATTTCATTCAATGTGTAGATAAGTTCTGGTTGAGTTGGATTAGAGATATCTAGTATGCGCATACCTAATCTAGGAAGATCTAATGCAGCTGTTTTACATAAGTAAAGTCGATTAGCTGTAGTGTCGATAAAGATATTATGAGTATTGGTACTGAATTCTCCACTATCGTAAACCACGTCAATACTTTCCGGCAACTGCCTGATATCGATGATTTGTAACGTAGATTCATCACCTTGATCAGATACTCCATACAGATAACCGTTGTGGTCGTGGTAGTCTCTGTGAATAATAATTCCACCTTGAGCTCCACCTGGTACAAAGTGAGCCTCGTGGATGTTTGACTCATCTGTTATGTCAATAAAGTGGGTACCTTGGGTACTACCTATGACTCCATATTCGTGCCCATTAACAGCTAAGCCCCATACTTCATTATAGGAGTTATTGTGGTTGAAAGACCCAATAATTGACGGATCAGACCATCTTCCTAGCAATGTCGCTTCTGCTCTTTCTTGTGCGGATAAGTCAGTACTAGCTGTAAGAATCCATCCAAGACAGATTGCCAATACGTAGTAAGGTGTATACTTCATAATCATAATGCCTAAGGTAGGACATAAAAACAAAAAACCTTGAATTTTGACCAAGGCTTTTTGTCTTTTATGAGTCATTATGAATTGTTATTTTTCTTGGCCATTGCATCACCTAGTTGCTGTGATGCAGTAAAGGATGCTACCATTGAGGTTAGCATGTCTGATGCAGCAGCAGGTGCATTTGGCATCATAATCAGGTTACTATTGGCATTTTCTCCCATAGATTGTAGAGTATCATAGTGCTGTGTGACTACTATCAGAGCTGACGCTTCCTGAGAATTAATCCCAACATCATTCAATACCTGTACAGACTCTTCTAGTCCTTTAGCTATTTCTCTTCTTTGATCAGCTATACCTTGACCTTGGAGTCTTTTACTTTCTGCTTCTGCTCTTGCTTTCGCTACAATTCTTATTCTTTCTGCTTCTCCGTCAAATTCAGCTGCAAGCTTTTCTCTTTCTGCAGCATTGATTCTGTTCATACTATGCTTTACAGAAGCATCCGGTTCTATATCAGTGACAAGTGCCTTGATAATTTTAAATCCATATTCTTGCATTGCTCCTGAAAGCTCTTCTTTTACGGCAATGGCGATGTCGTCTTTCTTCACGAATACATCATCTAATTTCATCTTAGGGACTTCCGCTCTTACAAGGTCAAATACGTAAGAAGTAATTTGATCAGCTGGATTCTGTAATTTGTAGAATGCATCATACACAGCTTCTTGCATGACCATATACTGTATACTTACCTGCATTCTTACAAATACATCATCAAATGTCTTGGTTTCAATAGGGACATCTAATTGTTGCACTCTTAGTGAAACTTTTCCTGATACCTTATCGAATACGGGGATCTTGAATTGCAGGCCCGATTGTCTGATAGAATGAAACTTACCGAATCGCTCGATAATAAAGGCTGACTGTTGCTTAACAACAAATATTCCGCTAGCTATGATGGCTAATAAGCCCACGGCTAAAAAAATAATAATAGGATTTAACTCTGGCATATGTGGTTAGTTTTGGTTGAGTGATAAAGTTATAAAGTATAATTCTATCTATGTAGAAATGGTTTCTTATCGTAAGATAACTCGATTAATCCGTAATTTTATCAGACGAACTACCAATCTTCTTCAACAGGTAGTAGGAGGAATGAGGTGTTGACAATAATTAATTCAGATTCTAAAAGCAATATATGTCATCAGAACAAACGCATCATACTACCACCGAATCTGATATTGACCATAATTATCACCATCATCCAAAAGGTAGTAAGTGGTGGACAGCAATGGTTGGAATCGTATTATTGAGCCTTGTCATTACTGGCCTATACTTAGGCGTAAAGGTATTATTAGGAAGGTAAATCTAATTCTGCACGTACACTGATATGGGCCTTCTAAAGGAGGTCTCAAATGCGAAAGTTGTATTCGTACCTTCTATTCCATTGATTGGTTGAATCCTATCGTAGATTACATCTCTCAGGTGAGTATTATTCTTAGCTTGAATTCTGACAAGTAGGGCATATCTTCCAGCAATGTTAGTACATTCAACGATCTCTGGGATCGTTTCTAATTCACTAATAATAGATTTGATAAGCACTGCATTAGAGACCATAATCTGTGTGAATGCGGAACTTTCATATCCAAGAACTTCGGCATTAAGTTGGTAGACAGGTTGCTCTAAGACATTGCTTTCTTGAAGCTTTTTTACCCGTTGATGGATAAGTGAGTTAGATACCTTGAGGTTTTCAGCTAATGTCGAGAATGCAATCCTTGCATTCAATGATAATTCTTGCAAAATTCTTAGGTCTAAAGCGTCAAATTGGTTTTCCATTTAATATATAGTTCTCTAAATAATCAAATTGACATAAAATTACATATATTTAGATTAAAGTAGGGGTAAAAGTGGATTTATTGGGTCAAATAGTCAGAGATTTGTACTCACAAGATCATATTATACACACCCTATATTTACGTTTATCATGTTATTAGTTAAAGCAATTTTATCAGTTTCTCTTGTCCTCTTCTCTGTGATTGATATCCCAGGTTCTCTACCAGTTATCATTAATATGAAGCGAGAAGGCGTTGTCATCAATGCACTATTTGCCACATTGGTAGCAGGTGTCTTGATGGTTGCATTTCTATTCTTTGGTGCAGGCATCCTTGGTATGTTTGGGATTGAGATTAGTTCATTTGCACTAGCAGGGTCATTGATAATCTTTTTTATTGGACTTGAAATGACTCTTGGTATCCGATTCTTCAGGGATATGGATCAAGAGGGTTCAGAGGGTACGATAGTACCGATTGCCTTTCCCTTGATAGCAGGTGCAGGTACTCTGACGACAATCATTTCACTTAAGTCAGAATTCTCAAGCCTTCCCATCATTGGTGGTATTATCATTAATCTTATCATCGTATATATTGTGCTTAACAGCACATCTTGGCTATCTAACCAGATTTCTGAAAAGACCCTAAACAGCTTGCGCAAAATATTTGGAATATTACTCTTGGCAATAGCTATTCAAATGTTTAAAGCAAACATTATTGGCTAGATGATTAGTCAAGTCGAAGAATTAGTTTTTATTAAAGTAGAGTTATTAGAGTGCTGCGTTAAAGTGTGGCACTCTTTTTTTATAGTAAAATAAATCAGAATTATCTCTGTTTTGTATTTATCAAATACAAAATCGAAATGGATATTATTTTGAATATGTTCAATACTTGGGCATCTACCATCTTTACTGCCTTATTATTTATACTCTTTTATTTCGTAGCGTCAAAATTATTACAGAGGCAGTCTAAAGGTCTTACTGATAAGAAACTTATCAACTCCCTGATTCTATTTGCAATAGCGTTTATTGGTGCTATCAGTGTCGTCCTAGCTATCCCAATGGGTTCAGAACAAAAAGGTCAGGTGACTAGTCTGATAGGGATAGTCTTGTCTGCTGTGCTAGGTCTGAGTGCAACGACCTTTATAGGAAATGCCATCGCTGGGATTGCATTAAAAATGCGTAAAGATTTTAAACCTGGAGACTTTATCAAGGTCAATGAAATATTTGGTAGGGTGACAGAGCAAGGATTATTTCATACGGAAGTCCAAACTCCCAATAGAGATTTGACAAGTATGCCGAATATGATGTTGGCCACTAATCCAGTCAACATTACAAGGTCGACAGGAACAATTCTATCGGTAGAAGTATCTCTAGGTTATGATGTTAATCGCCTTAAAATTGAAGAATCACTCATTAAAGCAGGCCTGCGTTGCGGTCTCAAAGAACCATTCGTATTGATTACTTCACTCGGCGATTTTTCTATCGTATATAAACTGAACGGTCTCTTGGAAAATGTCAAATCTATTGTCACTGCAAAGTCAGTTCTCACTGGCCATGTTATTGACGTTTTGCATGAAGATGGGATAGAAATCGTTTCACCAAATTTTATGAATCAAAGACAAGTTGGGGATACTGTATTTATACCAAAAGCTCATAAGCTTAAGGATCCAAATATTTCAAATAATACTGCCTCATCAGACAGCATTATTTTTGATAAAGCTGATGAAGCAGAAAGCATTGAAAAGCGTAAAGAATTACTCTCGGAAATCGAAACGAAAGTCAAAGCTGAGAAAGAGCTCTTAAAAAATGCTACCGATGAGGAAGCAAAAGCAAAAATCAAAACAAAGCTTGATACCACGATTGCTCTAAAAGAAAAGTTGCAAAACAAGATCGACGAGAAAGTTGAGAAACTTGCAGATAGTTAAGACTATCAAATCTACTATCCGATCATATCCTCTGGCTTAACCCAGGCGTCAAATTCTTCTGATGTCAAGTATCCAAGTGCCAATGATGCTTCTTTAAGCGTACTACCTTCTTTATAAGCTTTCTTTGCAATCTCTGACGCCTTATCATAGCCAATCTTTGTATTGAGAGCAGTGACTAACATGAGTGATTTGTTTAGCAAATCTTTTATTCTATCATTATTTGGCTCTAAGCCCGCTGCACAATTATCACAAAAGCTGACACAAGCATCTCCAATTAGTTGTGCTGACATTAAAAAGTTATAGATCATCATTGGCTTAAAGACATTGAGCTGAAAGTGTCCATTCATACCACCGACATTGATCGCAACATCATTACCTATCACTTGAGCCATTGCCATAGTCAATGCTTCAGACTGAGTAGGGTTGACTTTGCCTGGCATAATAGATGATCCTGGCTCATTGGCAGGAATGATTACTTCTCCGATACCACATCTTGGCCCCGAAGCTAGCATTCTAATGTCGTTACCTATTTTCATTAAAGATACTGCTGCTGTTTTGAGAGCACCGTGAGACTCTACTATGGCATCATGAGCAGCAAGACCTTCAAATTTATTTGTCCCTGTGATAAAAGGTAGATTCGTTAATTCTGCAATTTTTTTCGCTACGAGTTCTGCGTATCCTTTGGGAGTATTGAGACCAGTACCAACTGCAGTACCACCCAATGCTAGCTCTGACAAATGTGCAAGTGTATGTTCTATCGCTTTGATACCGTGATCTAGCTGCGAGACATACCCAGATAGCTCTTGTCCAAGTGTGATAGGGGTCGCATCCATAAAGTGTGTTCGGCCAATCTTAACAACATCCATATATTGCTTAGACTTAGCCGCTAGTGTATCCCGCAGCTTCTGCATTCCTGGTAGTGTGATATCGACAATAGTTTGGTATGCAGAGATATGCATAGCTGTAGGGAATGTGTCGTTAGATGATTGTGATTTGTTGACATCATCATTAGGATGCATAGATTTCTTAGCATCAGTCAACTTACCACCACTGATTACGTGTGCACGATTAGCTACAACTTCATTGACGTTCATATTGGATTGGGTTCCCGATCCGGTCTGCCATACCACTAATGGAAACTGATCATCCAATTTTCCATCAAGTATCTCGTCACATACTTTTCCTATAAGTGTTGCTTTTTCCGCATCAAGTACTCCAAGTTCAGCATTTGTAAGTGCTGCTGCTTTTTTCAATATTGCATAGGCATTGATGACACCTTTGGGCATAGTCTGTCCACCTATCTTAAAATTTTGCATTGACCTTTGGGTCTGTGCTGCCCAATATTTATCTGCTGGTACCTCTATGACTCCAATTGAATCCTTTTCTGTTCTTGTCTTCATGTTGTTGAATTTTACGCAAGTATGCTTTCAGAACAAAAGTAGAGAAGTCCGGTATGAAATACATCAATGCGGTTGATTTATTCCGAGTTGCTAATATATTATCCATTAGTCTGCTGCATCGATTGTACTCTTGTTTTGTTCTGAATAAAGAGCGGAGAGAGTGTGGTGAAGGGCTAGATATTAATCCCCGATTTTATCAAATAAATTATTTAACCGATCCATCTCATCGAGTGTATCATCGATGTAGAAGTCTATTTTTGGAATCCGTCTTACGTGCTTTCGTATGCGGGTAACTAACTCTTGTTGCAGTTTATACTTATATTCATCCATTCTGATAATGGTCGCTTGCTTGTCTTCTGCATTAAATATGCTGACGTAGATTTTGGCTAGACCTAGATCACTACTCATTTTCACGTCAGTGACAGTGACGAATGCACCTTCCAGAAAGAATGGTCCTTCTTGCTGCATCACTATACCAAAATTGCGCTTGATGAGTTCCGCTACTTGTCGTTGCTTCTTAGTTTCCATATAATAACTTGGTCTTGAATCGATGTAATGATTATTGTGATCAAAGAGTTCAGATTATTCAGTGATTTCTATCTTTAGTATTTTTGACCTTTATCACGGATAAGAATCCCTTGAGTACACCGAAGTTACATACATCTATAGAATATCTGAAAGGCGTTGGTCCATCACGAGCTGAGATACTTCAGCAAGAGCTAGGTATTCGGACTTGGAAGGATATGCTCTATCACTTCCCATTTAGATATATCGATAAGACTTTAGTAGGTTCGATCACGGATGCCGTCGCAACTGGAGAACCCACACAATTCAAAGCTATAGTCACAAAGATGAGTGTTTCTAAAGGTCGATACAAGAAGCGACTCAATGCCACCTTGTTTGATGGAAAATCAACCTTGACAGCTGTATGGTTCCAAGGAGTAAAGTGGGTATCAGAAAAACTTGAAGTCAATAAAGAATACCTGTTCTACGGTACTGTCAAGAAGACTAAGTCAGGTAGTTCATTTGCCCACCCAGAATTTGAATTGTACAATCCTAATGCATTGAATGATAAGCGTATGGAGCCAGTCTACTCCTCGACAGACTTATTGACTCGGATGCACCTTGAGTCGAAGTTCAAACGAAGAGTGATTAAGCAAATCCTATCTAAGATTGATTCTAATGATGTCGTTGACCCTTTAGGGAAATACTATACGGATTACTTTAAGTTGATACCGCACGTGAAGGCTGTGTATTATATGCACTTTCCTCAAAGTGAAGAACAACTTGAGCAAGCTAGAGCAAGGATGATCTTTGAGGATTTATTTTTTCTTCAACTTGGTATAGTTTTCAATCAGACGACAAGAAAGCAGAAATTGAAGGGTGCAATCTTTGAGTCTGTTGGCGAGAAGTTTATGAAATACTTTGACGAGAAGATTCCATTTGAGCTTACGGGAGCACAAAAGCGGGTGATGAAAGAGATTCGCAGAGATCTTGGATCGGGTATCCAGATGAATCGCCTGTTACAAGGTGATGTAGGTAGTGGTAAGACGATGGTTGGCCTACTTACGATGCTTCTAGCTGTTGATAATGGATTTCAAGCCTGTATGATGGCGCCTACTGAAATATTAGCCCATCAGCATTATATCTCTATTACTGAAGAGATGAAGGGAATGGGTGTGAATGTTGGCTTCTTATCAGGCAGTATTAAAGGCAAAAAGCGAAAAGAAATTCTCCAATTACTCAAGGATGGTGTCATCCATATATTGCTAGGTACGCATGCATTGATTGAAGACTGGGTAGTCTTTAAGAATCTTGGTATTGCAATCATTGATGAGCAGCATAGATTCGGGGTAGCACAGCGAGCGGCATTATGGAATAAGACTTCAGAAGTTGCTCCCCATATCCTAGTTATGACTGCGACACCTATTCCTCGGACATTGGCATTGACAGCATATGGAGATCTTGATGTATCTACGATTGATGAGCTTCCTCCTGGGAGGAAACCAATTACGACAAGACACATTTACGACACTAAAAGATCCGATCTCAACACATTTATCGAGACAGAAATAGAAAAGGGTCGACAAATCTATATAGTCTACCCACTTATTGAGGAAAACGACAAATTGGACTTAAGTAATCTTGAAATGGGTTATGAAAGATTGCTACAAAGATTCCCTCGACCGAAGTTTCAGATTTCTATTGTTCACGGCAAGCTGAAGGCTAGTGATAAAGAGAGTGAGATGCAAAGATTCGTCAGAGGCGAAACACAGATAATGCTGGCAACAACTGTGATAGAAGTAGGAGTCAATGTGCCAAATGCAAGTGTTATGGTGATTGAAAATGCAGAACGGTTTGGATTATCTCAGCTTCACCAACTCAGAGGTAGGGTAGGAAGAGGTGCTGATAAGTCATTTTGTATTCTCGTATCCAAGTACAACCTGACAGCCAATGGTAAAAAACGACTCAAAACAATGGTTCGTACTCAAGACGGTTTTGAGATTGCGGAGGTTGACCTAGAACTGAGAGGCCCAGGCAATATTGAAGGGACACAACAGTCAGGTGTTGTAGCGATGCGGGTCGCCAACATTCTCCGTGATTCTGAAATGTTGAATTATACAAGAGATCATACCGTTAAGATTCTCAGCGAAGACCCTCAACTACAACTCCCTAAAAATGCCCCATTGCTACACTATCTTAAGACTCATAATATGATTAGTAAAAACTGGGGAAGAATATCATAAAAATGGGGAGCAACTTTTAGCAACTCCCCATTAAGGTGTTAGGTGTTTTATAGCCAAAATTTACTTATTCATTGCCTTTTTGATAAAGCCAACGATTGTCATCAGTATACCTCCGCCTACAACACCGCCTCCTACACTTCCAAGTATGGACGTAACATCCATAGAACCACTCGATGCCGCCGCACCTAGTGCTGGTGACAACATTCCGAGGACAGTGCCACCAATACCTCCTCCAGCAATACCTACTACTGAGTTCCATAATGTACCCAAATTGCTTCCTTTCAAGAGTTTTCCAGCTACGTTGCCTCCCAGTGCTCCGCTAGCTAATTGAATCAATAATGCTACCATGTTATTTTATTTATTTGGTTAAACGATTATTAAACATAATAAAATACTGACAAATAACCATATTTGACAATAAAATAGCTTAATATGACTTAAAGTTTGTAAAGTAGTCGACATCAATTATTAGTGGTACTTACTAGTTTTCTATAGCCACAGAAAACTATCTAGAGATACTATACCTTTATACTATTATGCATATGAAGTCCAGCAATTCAAGTTTAGAGAATTTCCTGCCAATCACAATGAAGGAGGTTAAGGCTCGTGGATGGTCCGAGTTGGACGTGGTGATCATTTCTGGTGATGCCTATGTTGATCATCCAGCATTCGGAAGTGCAGTGATTGGTCGTATATTAGAATCTGAAGGACTTAAAGTTGCTATCGTTCCACAACCCAATTGGCAAGATGATCTAAGAGACTTCAAGAAGATGGGCAAGCCGAAATTATTCTTTGGCGTAACATCTGGGTGTATGGATTCTATGGTCAATCACTATACCGCTAATAAGCGTAAGAGATCGACTGATGCTTATACACCTGGGGGTAAATCAAGTTTTCGTCCCGACTATGCAGTCAAGGTTTACACCAAAATATTGAAAGAGATATTCCCCGATACTCCTGTTCTCATTGGCGGAATTGAGGCATCGCTGAGAAGAGTGACTCACTATGATTATTGGGCAGATGAACTCTTCCCTAATATCCTTAACCTATCAGGTGCTGATATGCTAGTGTATGGAATGGGAGAGTTACCCTTACGGCAAATAGTAAGAAGACTGCAAGCTGGAGAGCAGTTTTCTGATCTTACAGATATCAAGCAGACTGCTTTTCTTACTGGTAGGAGGGATGATGTTCCGATCCACGCTATATGGGAAGACCTAACACTATCATCTCACGAACGGTGTATGCGTAAGAAGGAAGCTTTCGCTGCAAATTTTAAACACATAGAGCAGGAGTCTAATAAAGTTAATGCAAGAAGATTATTGCAGGATTGTGGTGATTATAAGATTGTCATTAATCCACCATATCCTCCAATGTCTGAGCAAGAAATAGATACTTCATTTGATTTACCATACACAAGGCTACCACATCCAAAGTATGAGAAGCGAGGCGCTATCCCAGCATATGAGATGATAAAGTTCTCTATTAATATGCATAGAGGATGTTTTGGAGGCTGTAGCTTCTGTACCATCTCTGCTCACCAAGGAAAGTTTGTAGCTAGTCGATCACAAGAGTCAATACTTAAGGAAGTAGAACAAGTAGTCAATATGCCAGACTTCAAAGGATACATAAGTGATCTCGGTGGTCCATCAGCTAATATGTATGGGATGAAGGGTAAAGTTCAATCCATATGTGACCGATGTGTAGCTCCATCTTGTATTCACCCAGTAGTTTGTAGCAACCTTGATACAAGTCACAAGGCGATGACAGACCTTTATCGTAAAGTAGATGCTAATCCTAAGGTCAAGAAAGCATTTGTCAGTAGTGGTATTCGCTACGACCTTTTAGTAGAAGAGTATACCAAGAATGACGATGGCAGTGCAGATGAATATATGGAGCAGCTCGTGGAAAACCACGTATGTGGAAGACTCAAAGTGGCTCCAGAGCACACATCTGAGCAGACTCTCAGAGTGATGAGAAAGCCTTCATTCAAGCACTTTCACGCGTTCAAGAAGAAGTTTGATCACTATAATAAGAAAGCAGGCCTCAAGCAACCTTTGATCCCTTACTTTATCTCTAGTCACCCTGGTTCCACAGAAGAAGAGATGGCTAATCTTGCAGCAGAGACTAAGGATATGGGATTCAGGCTAGAACAAGTGCAAGATTTCACACCTACACCGATGACGGTTGCTACTATCATATACTATACAGGTGTACACCCATATACACTAAGACCGGTGTACACTGCAAAACAGAAAAAAGAAAAACTCAATCAGCACTTATTTTTCTTCTGGTACAAGCGAGAAAACTACCATCAAATCCGTGACAAGCTCAATTCGATGAACAGGCCTGACCTGATCGAAAAACTACTACATCAAAAGAAGAAAGAAGCTAAAACAGCCTTCATTAAGAAGCGGATCACCGATCGGTCAAAAAAATACAGAAAGAAGTAGCCGAGCAATTAGGAGTAATTCTCAAATATCTTGTCGATTACAGTAATAAACCTCTCATAATCTTCTGCCGATAAGTCGTGCCAGCCGATAGCTCTGAGTTTATTGACTTCTGGCTTGATCGTGTTATATAGTGCATTCCCTTCCTCAGTAAGTATAATTTTATAAGCTCGTTTATCCATAGAGTGAGGCAAACGTTTGATCCATTCCTTTTTGGAGAGGATGTCTAGAATCCTTGAAATTGTCGGCGCATCTTTGAAGCTAGAGTCAGCGAGATCTTTTTGTAACATTCCAGGATTGTCATGTAGTGCATCGAGTATGACCCATTGTTCTGGTGTCAAGTCGATACCTAATTCACTGAATGTTTTTCTGAATTTTAGCTTTACTACTCTCGTTGTCCTTTCTAGCAAGTATCCGACAGGTACCGAGACCATTTCCTCTTCCATGTAACTATTTTTATGGTTACTTTTGATTTGCTAAGATATTTATTCAGCGCAAACTGTTCTAAGTTATCTAAGTTCTATTTCTAGTCTAACCTTTAATAACAAAATCAATGAATCAAGTTTATATCTGCTCTGCTGTCAGAACACCTATCGGAAGTTTTGGAGGAGTACTCTCTTCAATCTCAGCAACACAGCTAGGAGCCATCGCTATCAAAGGTGCTCTTGATCAGTCCAAAGTCGATCCTTCTCTTGTCACAGAAGTACTAATGGGCAATGTTGTATCAGCTAATCTTGGACAAGCTCCAGCAAGACAAGCAGCAATAGGTGCAGGATTAAGCACTGAGATTCCTTGTACGACTATCAATAAGGTGTGTTCATCGGGTATGAAGTCTATTATGATAGGGGCACAATCAATTATGCTTGGGCAAAATGAAATCGTAATAGCAGGAGGTATGGAAAATATGTCTTCCATCCCGTTCTACCTTGATAAAGCTAGATGGGGATACAAATATGGAAATGGTACACTTGTAGATGGATTGCAAAAGGACGGTCTAGAAGATGTCTATGATAAGGTTGCTATGGGTACATATGCTGACGCAACAGCTGTCAAGTACAATATTTCCAGAGAGGAGCAAGATGCTTATGCCATCCAGTCTTATAAAAGAGCTGCTCAGACTACCGAGTCAGGCAAATTCAAAAATGAAATAGTTTCAGTCTCAGTACCTCAAAGAAAAGGAGACCCACTGATCATCTCTGAAGATGAAGAGTATAAAAAAGTAAAGTTCGAAAAGATCCCAAATCTAAGAGCAGCATTTACTAAAGATGGAACGGTGACAGCTGCCAATGCCTCGACAATCAATGATGGAGCATCTGCTGTCATACTAGTAAGTGAAGAAGCCGTAAAAAAATATGGATTAACACCTATAGCTAGGATTGTGTCTTTTGCAGATGCTGCACAAGATCCACAATGGTTTACAACTGCACCGACTAAGGCAGCACCTATTGCTTTAGATAGGGCAGGGATTAAGATGAGTGACATTGACTATACCGAGGTAAATGAAGCATTTTCAGTGGTTTCTATGGCATTCAATAAGATTATGGACATAGATCCTGCAAGGTCCAATGTTTATGGCGGAGCAGTGTCATTAGGTCACCCTCTTGGGACATCTGGTACAAGAATCGTGACGACACTATGTAATGTGCTCTCTACAGAAGGTGGTAAGTATGGATTAGCTGCCATCTGTAATGGTGGAGGTGGTGCATCGGCTATGGTCTTAGAGATGGTCTAAAAACCTTTTTGAATTTGAATCTCACTCATTGATAATAATTATCGAAAGATGAATAAAGTATATAAGAATGCCTCAGAAGCCATAGCAGGAATCACAGATGGGATGACTCTGATGCTAGGAGGATTTGGTCTTTGTGGTATCCCGGAGAACTGTATCACCGCTCTTGTGAATGCAGGTATCACTGATCTCACTTGCATTTCCAATAATGCTGGTGTAGACGATTTTGGTCTCGGATTGCTATTGCAAAAAAAACAAATCAGAAAGATGATCTCATCTTATGTAGGTGAGAATGCAGAATTTGAGAGACAAATGCTGAGCGGTGAATTAGAGGTTGATTTAGTCCCTCAAGGATCTCTTGCGGCACGCTGTTATGCTGGTGGAGCGGGTATTCCAGCGTTCTTTACACCTGCAGGATATGGAACGGAAGTCGCTGATGGTAAGGAAGTTAGAATGTTTGATGGCAAACCACATATCTTAGAATCAGCAATGACTGCAGACTTCGCAATCGTCAAAGCTTGGAAGGGAGATACCAATGGAAATTTGATTTTTAAAGGTACCGCCCGCAATTTTAATCCTGTGATGGCTATGGCGGGTAAAATAACAATCGCTGAGGTGGAAGAACTTGTACAACCGGGTGAACTTGATCCGAATTTCATCCATACTCCTGGAGTATTCGTACAACGTATCATTCAAGGCGTTGACTATGAAAAACGCATCGAGCAAAGAACAATAACTCCCAAAGCCTGATAGGCATATCCTATAATCCACAATTAAGAAAGTATGTTAGATAGAGATGGTATTGCTAAGAGAATAGCTCAAGAATTACAAGACGGATGGTATGTCAACCTTGGCATAGGAATACCCACATTGATTGCTAACCATGTGCCGGATGGATTGTCCGTTGAGTTTCAATCTGAAAATGGAATCCTAGGTATGGGGCCATTTCCGTATGAGGGTGAAGAAGATGCTGACATGATCAATGCAGGAAAGCAAACAATTACCGCACTTCCAGGAGCTGCAATTTTTGACTCTGCGACCAGTTTTGCAATGATTCGTGGGGGGCACATTCAGTTGACCGTTTTAGGTGCAATGGAAGTATCACAAACAGGCGATATAGCCAATTGGAAAATCCCTGGTAAGATGGTTAAAGGTATGGGTGGAGCGATGGACTTGGTCGCATCATCCGATAATATTATTGTAGCGATGAAACACACCAATCGTAAAGGAGAATCAAAATTACTCAATACCTGCAACTTGCCACTTACAGGAGTCCGTTGCGTTAATAAGGTGGTTACTGATCTCGCTGTAATCGAAATATTTGAAGGTAAATTTAAGTT
>CALISO010000126.1 GCA_938041445.1 uncultured Saprospiraceae bacterium | reverse complement strand
ATACTGATCTTAGGTAAAGCACTCTCTGGAGGAGTATTTCCAGTTTCAGCAATAATGGCTGATGATGACATTATGCTATGCATCAAGCCTGGAGAACATGGATCCACATTCGGTGGTAATCCTTTGGCATGCGCTGTAGCTATGGCTGCACTAGATGTGGTAAGGGACGAAGGGCTAGCAGAGCACGCAGAAGCTATGGGTAAGATCTTTAGAGCACGTATGCAGGAGTTAGTTGATACTTGTGATCTAGCGACATTAGTCAGAGGTAAAGGCCTTCTTAATGCTGTAATGATTAATGATACAGAAGAAAGTAAGACTGCATGGAACATCTGTATGGCCTTGAGAGATAATGGTTTGTTAGCTAAGCCAACACACGGAAATATCATCAGGTTTGCACCGCCATTGGTTATGTCAGAAGATCAGATCAATGAATGCTGTGATATCATTTCTAAAACCATCAAGGCCTATAATAAATAAAGAGATTCTGTTTTTATAATTTTTAAAATGGCTTATCTTTTTTTCGGATAAGCCATTTTTTATTTTGTGTAGAAGCCAGCGAAACATCAAATAATTGCGTCTTATTATTAATCTACTATACCGAGATGAGAACAATAGCCATTTATACTATAATTACTCTATTCAGTAACCCTACTGTATTGTTTGCTCAAGATCTTAAATGGGGATTTGAAGATTGGGAAATAGTAGATGATATTGAAAACCCAATCGGATGGGAAATAAACAATCAACCTTCAATTTTAGACACTGTAATCAATCGATTTTATAAAGATTCAATAAATGTATTAGAAGGAAATTATTCCTTAAGGGCAGAGAAAGATTCTATAATCACTTCTGCGTTTTTTGATTGCTCTAGTAGAGCATCTTTGTATCAAGAGTTAGATACGGGTATACCTGTGGATCAGAGTGTGTATTTCAACGTTAAAACTGAAGCCCTCACAGATTTTCCTGAGACCTATATTGAAGTTGTAGTAGGATTTTCAGAAGGCAATGAGTTTTTGGGAAGGGTAGAGTGGCTTAATTATGAAGAAATCTTAGATTGGGAAGCAATTGAGCTTCCTTTATCATTTAGCGGAGGTACTGCTATGGAAGTCCATATCATTGCAGCATCTCAAAATGGCGCATTGGATGATTGTAATCTGGAATCCAAAGTATGGATAGACAATCTGAGGATAAGTGAAAGTTCGGCAGTAAATGTTGATGATATTTATTGGAAAGGGATAGCCGCAATGCCCAATCCTACTGTTGGCCCTATTTGGTTATCTTCTTCTGTGCTAAATGGTAGTGCATTTATAGCCAAAGACATTGTCGGCAGAGAGGTTCAAAGAGGGACAGTTGAAAATCAGCAAATAACTATTTCTACCTATGGACTGAATATTATTCAAGTTCTAAGTGACGAGAAAGAGCCACTAATATTGAAAATTATCAAAGTAGAATAGTTGATGAATGAAAAACTAAAGGGTTTATTAAAAAATATCATTCCATATGGCGAAACCGAAGCGGAAATGATACTACGTACGTTAAGATTTATTGAAGAACATAATAATCCAATGGATCAAAAACTAATAGTTGGACATCTTACAGGATCCTCATGGATTGTAAATTTAGAAAGAACAAAAGCCTTATTGACTCATCATGCAAAGCTAGGAATGTGGTTACAGTTGGGAGGACATGCTGAAATAGAGGATAACTCAATAAAAGATACTGCAATCAGAGAAGCTAAAGAAGAATCAGGATTGCAATCTGTACAGTTGATCTCAGACGATATATTGTCTGTTGATATCCATGTTATTCCAGAGCGTAAGGCCTTTCCTGAGCACCTACATTTTGATGTACAGTTTTTCTTCGAAGCAGATGAAAATGAGTCCTTGTCAATATCTACCGAATCAAAGGATCTAAAATGGATAGCACTTGAAGATGTATCTAATTACAATAATGAATTATCAATAATGAGAATGCTAGAAAAAGGGAAGAAAAAACTGTTGAGAAAGAAAAGCCATTAAGCTATTGAGGTCTTAAGCTGTTAAGAGGATGAAATTGCTGTCAATCTATTGGGCTAATGTACCAAGAAGAGCTATTTCACCTAAACACCTAAACACCTAAACACCTAAACACCTCAAGAGCTTCTTCCTTCTCTTAACACCTTATCTTCTACCTTCTAAACCAATACCCCAGCTATAGCTGCAGTCAAGAAACTGGCAATCGTACCACCTAGTAGAGCCAAAAGGCCAAGTTCAGTAAGGGTCTTGCGTTGTCCTGGAGCAATGGCTCCAATACCACCGATCTGTATACCAATAGAAGCAAAGTTGGCGAAGCCACAGAGTGCATAGGTGGCAATGATAAGTGATTTAGGGCTAAGAGTCATTCCTGCTTTTCGGATATTATCTAATTCGGCATACGCAACGAATTCATTGATCGCGGTCTTTTGTCCTAATAGTTGACCTACCAAGAGCATATCCTCTGATGGAGTCCCTAATAACCAAGCTACTGGAGCGAATATTACTCCGAGAACATAGGTAAGGTTAAAACCTTCAAATTTGCCAGATGTAGTTTCAAATACCCATTCATTAAGGCCTGTCCAGCTTCCTACAAAAGTAAAAAGTAACCAATTGACTAAGGCGATGAGTGCTGTGAAAACTAGAAGCATAGCTCCAACATTGATAGCAAGCTTAAGGCCATCTGTGGTACCTGTTGAGATGGCATCAAGGATATTATGAGATTTTGTTCCAGTCATCTTAAGTTGACTTTCAATATCTTTCTTATTGATTTCTGGTACTAGTATTTTTGCAGCGACAATTGCCGCAGGAGCTGAAATTAGAGATGCTGTCAGCAAGTGCTTGGCGAAGAAAGTCTGCTGTTCTGGATCTGGCCCACCTAGATACCCAATGTATGCAGCAAAGACTCCTCCAGCAATAGTTGCCATGCCTCCAGTCATCAAACACATGATCTCTGATCGAGTCATATTTTCAAGATAAGGTTTGACCACTAATGGTGCCTCAGTTTGCCCTAAAAAGACGTTAGCTGCTGCGGCTAAACTCTCTGGTCCAGATAGACCCATACTCTTACTTAATGCCCATGCAAGTCCTTTAACTATTAATTGGAGTAGACCTACATAGTACATAACGGATGTCAAAGCTGAGAAAAATACTATCGTAGGTAACACCTGAAACGCAAAGATATAGCCGAATGAATCCATATTGGTAACTAGACCTCCAAATAAAAATTCTGCTCCAGCACCTGCAAATCCCAATATTCTGACGAATATCTCTGCAATTCTATCAAAAATTAAATTTACGAAAGGAACTTTGAGGACTAAGACCGCAAAAACAATCTGAAAAGCCATACCAACTCCAACCAAGCGCCAATCTATAGCCTTTCTATTACGGCTAAATAAGTAACAAATCGCTAACATCGACAACACTCCAAGCGCTCCTCTTCCTAAATCATTAATAATATCCATATCGTAAGGTTTATACAAAGGTCAAAATATGACTTTTATTTCGAAGTGAAAGGAATTACTAATTATGAATTACAAATGTGCG